>NZ_JASCPO010000108.1:0-19264 GCF_029960145.1 Pseudomonas sp. PS01299
ACCCGTATGGCATCACCTGTAATGGTTGCGGCTTCATCAACGCGCCGCGCGTGACGCTGACCACCGGCAAACCGGTGCTGGATGGCGCGGGGCGGCTGGATCGTTTTCAGGTTGATCAGGGTTCTGTGGCCATTGAAGGCGCCGGGCTTAACGCGACCAACGTCGACCGCTTCGAAATCATCACCCGTAGCGCGAAGATCAATGCCGAAATCCAGGCGCAGAACCTGACCATCGTTGCCGGGCGCAACGACGTTAACGCACAGACCTTGAACGTCACGGCCCGCGCCGATGACGGCAGCGCCAAACCGCAACTGGCGATTGACTCCTCGGCGCTGGGCGGGATGTATGCCGGGGCGATCAAACTGGTCGGCACCGAGGCCGGGGTCGGCGTGAAGCTCGACGGTAAACTGATCGCCAGCGGTGGCGATATTCAGCTTGATGCCAATGGTCAATTGAGCCTGGTTGATACCTCGGCCACTGGCGCGGTCAACGTCAAGGCGGCCAGCCTTGATGCGCGCGGCCCAGTCTATGCCGGCACGACATTGAACGTGCAGACCCAAGGCAATCTGACCAACCGCCAGACCCTGGCTGCCCGCGACAGTATCAACCTCAGTGCCAGCGGTCAGCTGACCAACGCCGGAGTCATCGAGGCCGGGGTCAACGCCGACGGCAGCCGTAACGCCAACGGTGATCTGAGCCTGAGTGCGCAAAACCTCGACAACACTGGCAAAAGCCTCATCGCCGGCCGCAATCTGACAGTCAGCACTGCGCAAACCCTGAGCAACCAGGGCGGCACCCTCAGCGGACAAACCACGGCGATCACGGCGGGCACCCTGGACAACCGCAATAGCGGGCGCGTACTGAGCGGCGGCACGATGAACCTGAATGCCGCTCAAGTGCTGAACAACAAAGGCGTGATCAACAGCCAGACCAGACTGACCGGCAACATCGGTCAATTGATCAACCGCAATGGCGAACTCAGCGGCCAGACCGACGCAGTGCTGACGGTCACTTCGCTGGATAACGTCGCCGGCGTGATGAGCGCCGGGCAGTTGCTCGACATCACCGCCCTCGGCGCGATCAACAACAGCAACGGCGGCCGGATCGGCGCCAGACAAGCGCTGACCCTGCGCGCACAGCAATTCGACAATAGCCAGCAAGGCCAGTTGACCAGTGAAGGCACGCTGACCACGCGCATCAGCGATCGCCTGGACAACCAGAACAAAGGCCTGATCCAGGCCAACGCAGCGATGGACCTGCAAGCCACGCGCCTGGATAACCGCGCCGGCAAGATTTCCAGTCTCGACACCCTGACCGTCAGCAGCGCCAACACCGACAACCGTGGCGGGACGATTCGCGCCGACCAAGCGGCGAAGTTACTGATCGACACCCTGGACAACCGCGACAAGGGTCGCCTCGAAAGCAAGACGGCGCTGACCTTCGACGGCAACACGCTGAACAACAGCAATGGCGGCCTGCTGACCTCGACCGGCCTGTTGAGCCTCAAAGCCAAGGCAGTCATCAATGATGGCGGACGGATTTCCGGCAAGGGCGATGTCGACGCCAACATCGACAGCCTGAACCAGCAGGGCGGTGAACTGGTCGCCGAAGGCAATCTGCTGCTGACCGGGAAAACCCTCAACAGCCATCAGGACAGCCTCGTTGGCTCGCTCAAAACCCTGACCGTCAACGTCGAGCAGATCGACAACCGCGCCAGCACACTGTCCAGCCAGCTGGATTTGCACATCAACGGTTCGCGTCTGGACAACAGCGACGGTGGCAAGGTGCTGTCCGACACCACGCTGGCGCTGAAAGTCGCGCAGATCATCAACGCCACTAACGGCCTGATTTTCAGCAAAGGCGCGAGCACCCTCAGCGGCATCGGCCTGAGCAACGTTGGCGGGCGCATTGTCAGCCAGAACACGCTCGGGCTGACCTTCGACGAGGCCATGGACAACCAGCAAGGCCTGATCAGCAGCGAAGGGCAGATGACCCTTACTGCCGGCAGCCTCGACAACCGTCTGGGCAAACTGTCGAGCCTTGAAGCAATGGCGCTGACCGCCACCGGTGAGGTACTCAGCCAGGGCGGCCTGATCGTCTCGCAGAAAGGCCTGACCTTCAAAAGTGGCAGCCTGGATAACAGCGCCAACGGCATCATCAGCGCCAAGGCCGATTCGACCCTGACTACCGGCGAGTTGAAGAACCGTCAGAGCGGCAGTATCGCCACCGATGGCTCGTTGTTGTTGATCGCCGGGCACCTGGACAACTCCGGGGGCACCATCGGTAGCCAGCAGAAACTTCAGGCTTCGCTGACCTCGCTGGAACAAGACGGCGGCGAGCTGTTCAGCAACAGCGACCTGACCCTGGACATGAACAACGGCCTGCTCAACAACCAGCGCGGCAATATTCATACGCCGGGCCAGTTGCTGCTGAAAAACCTCAAGGACGTCGACAACAGCGTCGGTGAAATTTCCGCTGCCAAGGCCTGGAGCCTCAATGCGCAAAGCCTGAACAACGACGGCGGCAAATTGCTCAGCAATGAAAAGCTCAGCCTCGTCATCGACCGCGCCCTGAGCAACGTCAAAGGGGTGATTGCTTCCGCCAGCCTCGACAGTCGCAGCGCCAGTTTGAACAACAACAGCGGCGACATTCGCGTGCGGGGTGATGTCGATTTCAGCGTCACCGGAATGTTCGATAACCAGAACGGTGTGGTCATCGCCGACAACGGCCTGACGATTACCGCCGCCAGTCTGGATAACCGTCAGGAAGGCCTCATCGGTTCAACAAAAGCGCTGAAGCTCAGCGTCGACCGTGTCGACAACCGCAGCGGCGAACTGTCGAGCAAGGCCGATGTGAGCCTGATCGGCGCCTGGCTCGACAACAGCGACAGCGGTTACATGCTCGCCGGCGGCAATCTGGCGCTGACGGTCAATGACGTCATCAACCGCAACAAGGGGCTGCTGTCCGGTGACAGCGGGCTGACGCTGACCGGCAAGACACTGGAAAACAGCGGACGTCTGACCAGCCAGAAAGATATCGCAATCAACCTCTCTGCGGGTCTGAACAATGCGCAAGGCAGTGTCGTCGGTGAAGGGGCTCTGGCGATCAACGCCGACAGCCTCGACAACAAGGCCGGCACGGTCTCCAGCGCTAAAGCGCTGACCATCGACACCCGTGGCGCCGTCAGTAACCAGGGCGGCAAACTGCTGACCGACACCGACCTGACGCTCAACAGCAGCGCGCTGGATAATCAGCAAAAAGGCGTGATCAGTGGCAAAGGCAAACTGAGCATCACCACCGGCGACCTCAACAACAGCCAGGCCAGCATTTACTCCGCCGATCAACTGCACATCACGGCCGGCCAGGTGACCAACATCGCCGGCAGTCTCGGCGCGGCCAATTCGCTGGCGGCCAATGTTCGTGGTCTGGATCAGCAGGGTGGCAAGCTGTTCAGCAGCAATGCTGATGTCAGCGTCGATCTGAACGGCGGCGCGTTGAACAACCAGGGCGGCGTCATCAGTGCACCGGGTCAGTTGTTGTTGAAGAATCTGGCTGACGTAAACAACCGTGGCGGCGAGATTTCCAGCGAGCAGGCTTTCGAACTGCTCGCCAAGTCATTGGATAACAGCGGCGGCCAACTGCTGAGCAATCAGAAACTCACCCTGCAGATCGACAACGCGCTGACCTCGATCAAAGGCAAGATCGCGGCGGCGGCGCTGCAGGTTCGCGCGGCGAGTCTGGATAACAGCGGCGAAGGTGTTTTGCTCAGTGACAGCGATATCGACGTCAAGGTCGATGGCCTGCTGAACAACCAGAACAAGGGCAGCATCAAGGCCGCGCAACAACTGACCCTCAACAGCACCGGCCTGAATAATCAGGGCGGCACGCTGGTGGGTGTTGCGGGCGTGGCGATCGATCTGGGCGCCACCGCACAGGATCTGAATAACCAGGACGGCCTGATCAGCAGCAAGGGTTTGCTAAGCATCGCCCACCTGCGTGACCTCAATAACCAGAACGGCGTGATCAACAGCAAAGGCGTGTTGAGCATCGATACGCTGCGCAATCTGAATAACCAGAAGGGCGAGATTTCCAGCGTCAACAGCTTCAGTTTGAAAGGCAACAGCCTGGACAACCGTGGCGGCAACCTGATCAGCAACGATCAACTGACTCTGACCGCTGCCGAGCTGAAAAACCAGGGTGGTCTGGTCTCCGGCTGGAACGGCGTGAGCGTCACCGGCGGCACCCTCGACAACAGTCAGCAAGGCAGTGTTTCCAGTCTGCTCGGCAACACCAGCATCGACCTCAGTGGTGCGCTCACCAACCACAGCAAAGGTGGCGTGGGCGCGAAGGGCGAAGTGAGTATCAAAGCGGCCAGCCTCGATAACAGCAACGGCACGGTCAGCAGTGGCGGCAAACAGACGCTGGCCCTGACTGGCGGCACGCTCAGCAATGCTTCCGGCGGCTTGATCGAGAGCGGTGACGCGCTGGACGTCCGCGCCGCATCGCTGGACAACAGCGGCGGCAGAGTCACTGCGAAAAAAGCCCTGACCTTCACCGGCACGCACCTGAACAACAGCAATGGCAGCCTCGTTGGCGATGACAGCGTCAGCCTCGACCTGCTCGGTGCCCTGACCAACGTCAATGGTGCGCTGGGCAGCAGCGGCCCACTGCTGATCAAGCGTTCCGCCAGTGTCGACAACCGCGGCGGGCAACTGATCAGCCAGACCTTGCTGAACCTGCTCACCAGCGGTGATCTGAACAACAGCCAAAGCGGCACCGTGTCGGCCAACAGCCAACTGGATCTCACCGCTGGCGGCACTCTGCACAACGACACCGATGGCCTGATCTCCAGCCGCGATGCCGGGGTGAACCTCACCGCTGCGGCGCTGAACAACGCCAAGGGCGCTGTGCAAAGCATGACAGCACTGACCGTGAATGCGGGCAGCGGCGCCATCGACAACCAGGGCGGCAAGATCATCGCCCAGAACGGCGACCTGACCCTCACCGCCGCCAGCCTCGACAGCCGTGGCGGTGTGCTGTCGAGCCTCAAGGGTTTGCTGCAGACCCGCCTGACCGGTGTGTTGCGCAACGGCCAGGGCGGCAAGATCGAAGGCAGCCGCCTCGACCTGCGCGCACTCGGTGGTATCTACAGCGACGGCGGGCGTATCGCCGCCAACAGCGGTGACATCCTGCTCGATGCCGGTGTCGGCACGCTCGACAACAGCGGCGGCGGGATCTACGCCCGGGGGCAGGTGAAAGCCACCGCCGGCTCGATGAGCAACAACGCCGGCCAGATCAGCGGCAATGGCATCGACCTGGGCGTCAACGGCAACCTCAGCAACCGCAGCGGCCTGATCGAAAGCGCTGGCACACTGACGATTCGCGCCGCCAACCTCGACAACCAGGGCGGCAAACTGCGCGCACTGGGCGCTGGCGGCAAAACCGATTTCCAGATCGGCAGCCAGTTCGATAACCGCAACGGTCTGGTGGAAACCGCCAACAACGACTTCAATCTCGCCACGCCGAGCCTGCTCAATGCCGGCGGCTCGATCACCCATGTCGGCGTCGGCGAATTCGGCATCTCGACCGCCAACGTCATGAACGCCGGCGGCTCGCTGGTGACCCTCGGCGGCCTGACGCTGAACGCGGACAGCTGGACTAACAGCAGTGTGATTCAGGCGGGGCGGTTGACCGTCAATGTCGGCAATTTTGTGCAGACTGCAAGCGGCCAGTTGCTTGCTTCCAATCAGTTGATTGGACGTGGCGGCAATTGGAACAATGACGGATTGATTGCCAGCAGTGGCAATTTCGATATCCAGTTGAGCGGCACTTATGGCGGCAACGGTCGGCTGAGCAGTGTGGGCAATCTTGGCCTCGCCGCGTCCGGGATCGACCTGAGCAGCGCGGCCAGCATCACTGGGGCGACAACCGCGACGATCACCAGTCGCGGCAGCCTGACTAACCTCGGGCGACTGACGTCGGCAGACAGCCTGACCGTCAATGCCGCAGCGCTGACCAACAACGGAACGCTGGGCAGTGCCGGCTATCTGCGCGTCAACACCGATTCACTGCTTAACCAGAACGGTCTGATTTTCAGTGGCGGCGACATGGCCTTGCGCGTCGGCACGCTGACCAACCGCTATGCCGACATTTATGGCATCGGCAACATCAGCATTGCCCGGGATGACAGCAACGGCTGGAGTTCGTCGATCAACAACGTTTCAGCGACCATTGAAAGCGTGGGTGATCTGAGTCTGGCGGCGGATCACATCGAGAACCGCAAGGATGTGTTCGAGGTCGCCGCAGGTGGAGGACTCGTTTCGGGAACAATTGGTGTTCGATGCACGACGTGTACCTCGTTCAGTGGCATCAATTTCGAGAGTCGCCTGCCCAGCCACCTGGTCTGGGAAGAAAAATACCATTCCACCATCGTCAAGGATTCGGCATCGGGCACATTGACCGCCGGGCGCAACCTGACAGGGAACGGTCGCGAATTCATTAATAACGCGTCGGTCGTCAGCGCCGGCCGGGATATGACATTCAACGTCCAGAACTTCACCAACCAAGGGGCCACTGTCGGGGATTACACCATCACGCGTTGGATTGATGCACCCAAGGCCAGCAGGGGCTGGAACTTCTGGCAGGACGTCCTGAATTACAACGCCGCGAACGATCCGGATTACGATTCGGGGCAAACAGGTGTTGTGAACGGGAAGATCAGGATGGTTCCCAATATTCACACCTGGGACATGAATAACGTCGAATCGCTCACCCGAATAGGAGGGCGTCAGGGTGGTCGTGAGGCGATCAGATACCTTCTGTTTGGCTCGATCGCTATCGAATACGATTCCGGGAAACTGCGTTACGCTGCGCCAAGCTATGACTCGGGCGTGCGCGCTGAAGCCCCGGCCATAATCAAGAACGCGGTCCCCTTCGACACGAAGATTACCGAAAGCAGCCCGACGGCCAATGCCAACGCAGTCGTTCAGGCCGGCGGCACCGTCTACATCAACGCGACCAACAAACTGGACAACGGCGTCGTTCGCAACGGTAACGCCGCTGCCGGCGGAGCGTCTCGCCTGGGCTCCACGCAACTGGCGGGTCAAGTCACCCCGACAGTCATCCGTATCAACGCCCAGCTTCCTCCAGACCTCGCCCAACAACAGGTCAACCCACTGGCCTTGCCGGGCTTCACCCTGCCGACCGGCGACAACGGTCTGTTCCGCCTCAGCCGCAAGGACGGCAGCGAGCAAACGCTCGTAGCCGGCAAGGACTGGACGATCGGCTCCATCACGGCCGCACCCTCGACACATGCGGGCGGCATGCCGGTCAGGCATGCAACAGACCTCCAGTTCGATAAAAACGATCCAGTCTCGGTGAAGAATCGTGAGCTGGCATTGGCCAGCCGTCCTTCGCTGAATCTCAACGACAAGACGGCTGTCATCAACGTCAATGCCGCTGCCGGTGACGGGCCGGTTGGTGTGCTGATGCCCCCTCGTGGCAACGTTTCTTTCGACGTTCCACGCGTGCAGGCCCTACCCGATACCAGCGTGCGCTCCAACCCGCACAAATATCTGATCGAAACCAACCCGGCGCTGACCAACCTCAAGCAGTTCATGAGCTCGGACTATCTGTTGGGCAAGCTCGGCTACGACCCCGACACCAGCGCCAAGCGCCTGGGCGACGGACTGTTTGAACAACGCATGGTGCAGCAGGCCGTGGTGGCCCGCACCGGCCAGCGCTTCATCGACGGACAGACCTCCGACGAAGGCATGTTCAAGTACCTGATGAACAACGCCATCGCCAGCAAGGATCAGCTCAACCTGTCGGTGGGCGTCACCCTGACCGCGCAACAAGTGGCGGCACTGACCCACGACATCGTCTGGCTCGAAGAGCACGAAGTGAACGGTGAGAAAGTGCTGGTGCCGGTGTTGTACCTGGCCCAGGCCAACAACCGCCTGGCGCCTAACGGTGCATTGATCCAGGGCGGTGACGTGACCCTGATCGCCGGTGGCGACCTGAATAACGCCGGTACGCTGCGAGCCTCCAACAACCTGTCGGCCGAAGCCGGTAACAACCTTACCAACACCGGTCTGATCGAAGCGGGCGAGCGCCTGACACTCAAGGCCGGCAACGACATCATCAACAAATCCGGCGGCATCATTTCCGGCAAGGACGTCAGCCTCACAGCCACCAACGGCAGCGTGATCAACCAGCGTGACGTGACCAGTGTCGATGTCAATCGCGGTGGCAACGTGTTCCACCGCGACTACCTGGACAACGCCGCGCGAATCGAAGCGGCCAATGATCTGACGATCAAGTCCGGCAAAGACATCAACAACATTGGCGGTGTGCTGAAAAGCGGTGGGGACATGACGCTCGATGCCGATCGCGATGTGAACATCACCTCGGTTCAGGATCGCAGCACCAATGCGCGGGGCGGCAGCTACCTCGATCAGACAATTACCCAGCATGGGGCTGAAGTGACATCAGGGCGCGATCTGTCGATCAGTGCCGATCGGGATGTGGCGGTTGTGGCCAGTCGGCTGGATGCCAAGCGGGATCTCGCTGCAACCGCAGGCCATGACATTGTCATCACTTCGGCCGCCGACGAGAGTGACTACGTATCGCGCAGCAAGAAGCGCGCGAACGAAACCCACAGCATCACTCAACAAGCATCCTTACTGAACGCCGGACGCGATATCGCGCTGAACGCGGGTAACGATCTGGGCATCATCGCCAGTCGGATCAAGGCTACGGAAGATGTCAGCCTCGATGCGGTGCAGGACATTACTGTTGCCTCCGCAAAGGACGAGAGTTCGTCCTATTACTACAAGAAGAAAAACGGCTCGTTCGGGCGCAGCAAGACGACCGAGCGCCAAAGCTATGAAAGCGAGAACGTCGCTTCGGTGATCGAGGCGGGCCACGACCTGACCGTCAACACCTCGAAGGACAACGATGGCGCTGTCACTCTCGATGGTGGACGCAACGTAACCATCATTGGCAGCCAATTGAAAGCTGGCAATGATCTGGTAGTGGGGGCGACTAAAGACGTGTCCGTGCTTTCTGCCACTGAAGAGGCGGGCAACTACAGTAAGAAAACCAAGACCGGTCTGTTCGGCATGTCCAGCAGCGGAAAGAGCCAGCTGCAGACCACCGTCACCCAGATTGGCAGCGAACTCAATGCTGGCCACGACGCCGTGGTGCTGGCTGGACGCGACGTGCGTCTGAACGCCAGCCAGATCAATGCCGATAACGATGCCGAGCTGCACGCGGGGCTGGTGGACAAGGAAGGCGACATCACCCTGTCGTCAGCCGACGATCAGGCCTACAGCCGAGCCGAGGAGTACAAGAAAAAACTGGGCCTGTCGCTCAAGGACACCATCGGTCTATTCGCGGGTACGCCGGGTGCAGGAGCTGACATCACCCTCAATGCATCGCACAAAAACGGGCGCGAGGTCATCAGCTCCAACAGTGTCGGTAGTCAGGTCAATGCCGGTCACGATGCAATTCTCGACGCAGCCCGTGACATCAACATCATCGGCAGCGGCATCAGTGCCGATAACAACGCTTCGCTTGACGCCGGACGCGATGTCAACGTTGTCGCGTCGATCGATAAACAACGCAGCAATGAGTGGAAAACCGATAAGAGCTACGGCATCAAACAGACCATCGACAACAATGGATTCACTACGTTTGTCGGTAACGAGACGATCAAACACGGTGTCGACAGCAGTGGCTACACCGCTGCCGGTAGCTCCATCGATGCCGGGATGAACCTCAATGTAAATGCCGGTCGTGACATCAACCAGCAAGGCTCCGATTTTACGGCGGGAAACAACATCCGGCTCAAGGCCGACCGCGACATCAATATCGATGCCAAGGAAGAAGCCAGCGAAGTCACCATTCGTGACAGCGTGAAACGCAACGGGACGACCACGACGGTTGCCTACAACATCGGCAATACCATTGACGGCCTCAAAGGCACGGGCAAGGGTGAGGACGGGGTCAGCAAGGGCTCCAGCGTGCTGAAGTCGGTCGACACCCTGGATCAATTCTTCAGCGGGCCGAAGTTTGACGGACATGCCGGTGCTTCTAGCGTCAGTTCCAGCAGCACGCAGACTTCGGTGACTCAACGTCCGTCGACATTGTCGGCGGGAGGCGACATTACCGTTGATGCAGGGAACAACGTCAATGTGAGTGGCAGCCAGTTCAATGCCGGTCGCGACATCAACGTCAAGGGCAAAGACATCCGGTTCGATGTGGCTCACGGTTCCGAGAACACCGAGGATCATTCGACCCAAAGCAAAGGTGGCGTGAAAGGCGGCACCACCGGCGGCTTCAAACTCGGTGTAGGGGTCAGCAACGCCGGTAACGTAGGCGAGTCCGCGCAGGGGAATTCGACGACCGCTCAGTTGAATGCTGGCGGCAGCATCAATCTGGATGCAAAAAACGATCTGACACTGGTGGGTACCCAGGTCACCGCAGAGCGTGACATCAAGCTCAAGGCCGGTAACGACCTGAACATTCTGTCTTCACAGAATGCCTACAGCAGCTCGAATGATCGACGCAGCTGGGGGGCCGAGGGCGGCATCATCTTTGGCCAGCAAGGTTTCGGCATCTATGGCTCGGCGAATGTGGGGATCGGTGACCTCAACCGTGAGGGTGTCAAGCAGCAGGAAGCCTATCTGTATGCCGGCAACAAGTTGAGTTTCGAGAGCAAGGGTGACACCAACATTGCGGGCGCCACGCTGCGTGGTGATGAAGTCATCGGCGATGTCGGTCGAAACCTCACCGTAACGTCGGTCCCGAACACCGGCAAGGTCAGCGGAAAAGAACTCGACTTGAGTATTACCGGCTCTTTCTATGGAGCGAGCGGTTCCGTTGGCTATGGCAAAACCACCGGTAAAACCAATTGGGTCGAAAACCAGACGGTCATCAATGGCAAGAGCAATGTCGACATCCGCACACAGGACCACACCCAGTTGGACGGTGCGGTCATCACGGCTGATAACGGCAACCTGAAGCTCGACACCGGAACCCTCGGCTATCGCAACATCACCGGCAAGGACAACGAGCACGGTTACTACCTCAATGTCAGCGGCAGTTATAGCCCGGGCGGTGACGCCCAAGCCGATAAGCCCAACAAGGGCATGGAGGGGGACGCCAAGAAAAGCTGGGCGGTGGAAGGCTACAAATACGACAAAGATCGTGAGCAAACCCTCAATGCCACCGTCGGCGCGGGCCAGATCATCGTACGCAACGACAAGGTCACCGGACAGGATTCCACGGCCGGGCTGAATCGGGATGTGAATAAGGCTTACGAGGTCACCAAGGATGAAGAGCATCGTACGGATCTGTATGTCAGCAGTAGTTCAATTGATGCAGTAAGACACCCTGTTGCAACGCTCGATAAGTGGGAAAAGAGCGTTACTGACTTTACCAAGAATCAAAAGGATCAAGCAGCTCAGATAGCCCTGATTTTGGGCTCCATAGATAATGTCTGGAATGATATTCAGGCACAGCACGTAAATGCCGATGATGTTTCGAAAAATTTCATTGAGAAGTTTGGAGAGAAGCGCGCGCTCACGATAACCAAGAACCTGGTTCGTGCCGGACTTGACCCAGAGTTACTGGAAACCCTTGATCCTAAAATTGTTCAGGCTCTAGTCGATTTTGAGGCTCAAGCCGCAGCCTACGATGGCAAGTTGAAAGACTGCATCGAAAACAAAACGTGCAAGGTAAATCAACAGGATAACTGGAGGCTGGGAGAGGTTCTTGAAATCGGTGAAACGGGCATCAGTAACCTTCCTCGAAATGCGGGTGAGGCACTACTTGCCCCGGTTGTAACGGCGTTGACACTAGCGGGCAAGATTCCCCCAGAACAGCTTATGGCCATCTCACTATCGATGCAGGCTTTGATGGGCCCGTTCAAGCTAGTCGTGAGTGTTACGGCGAGCGCGCTTAAAGGCTTGGTCAAAGAGCAATACGATGAGGCTATGGAGACCGCGGCTATCAAGTTGGCGGCCGCCGTGACCGGTCGCGAACTGGAATACATGAAGTACCTTCACCAGAGTGATAAGACGAATCCTGACTCTGCGCTGAAGGGAGACCCCTATGTGATGGCTACCAAGTTCCTTCTTGGGGCTGTTCTGGATGGGGTCACAGGCTTCGGCATCAAGACTGGTGGAAGAATTCTGGGTGTAAGTGGCAGCCCAGGACCCAGTAAGCCGCGAGTAGAAATCGATAAAGGGCCATCATTACCTGTCATTCCGGGTCGAGTGAAATCACGCGTCAACCTGAAAAATTCCGGCATGGATCATTTGATTTCTCGCCACCTTTCAGGTAAGTCGAATGCTAGCCAATTCTCTATCAGCGAAAAGGAGATTCGTACGCTTCTACAGAGCAAAACAGTAATAAATACGCCTATTACGAGAATTGTTGAAAGTAAGCAGGGCGACCGATATGTACGAGAAGTCAATGTTGGTAGAGAGATTGGGACAGATAAATTCAATGATGGTAAAAGCACATCTATAATGACCGTAATGACCGACAAATTTGGGAACTTGGTTACAGCGTTTCCGGGAGTGCTTGAATGATTTTTGATGAGGAAATTAAAAGGGAGCTGCTAGGGTCCAAGGAGGCACTGTTTTCCGGGGAGGAAAACTCTGCACTGTTGAGGATAATGCAGGAGAAGTTTCCAGAAGTTAATGTTGCGTTCATCTTGGACTGGGTTCCCGAACAGGCCGAGGATATTTATTGGGTGCTTATTGATGTCGGTCGGGTAGCAATTATTGAAGTTCCGCGTTCAGCCAAAACAATGCCGGGTGGCCCTTTGGTCGAAGTGCGATCGATTGAAAGTTATAATGATAAGAAATTATCGAAAAGGGCGCGAAGGAAGTTGAAGGTTGCCCTTGATCTTATTTGTTTAGAGGTGTGAATTGCATTTTTTCAGAAAAAGGCAGGAAAAGAGGATGGATTCTGAGAGATCCCCACAAGCCTACTGAAAAGGGGACGGATTTATAATAAATCTGAGAATCATCTGGCCTCCCCACCTCGCGGAGGTGGCGCAAAATTCAACGTAAATGGGGACAGACCACGTTTAGAAAGTACTGCGAAAACGTAGTCTGTCCCCCGTTTTACGCTTCTTTCTTCAGAGAGGGCGGGGGATGCTTCTGCAGTCATTGAGTACAGCAACGATGTTTATTAAGTTTGATAAGTTGATAGATTTATTTGCTGATGAGGAGCATCCAAGGGACTATTGGTCTGACGTCGCCATTGTCAGCGCCTCCGAGATGCTGGATCGCTTCTCTGATACTGATTGGCTGGAACTCTTCTCGGTTGTAGACAGCAGGAGCGATTTTTGGGTGTTACGGGTGTGTGAAATGTTGGGGGATTCCCCGGATAAAAGAGCACTGGCCTTATTGCTTAAGGTGACTTCACGTAATGGCAGTGTAATTTACGCCGCATTGGAATCGATCAGATCAATGATCAGTCTCGGGCTCGACGTGTCGGCGTATGCAGATCAGATCAACGCGGCGAATGAGCGTGGTAAGCATACGACGGGCAGAGTGGGTTTACTTCCGGTTCTCCATTGAAAGTTCGGTCTGTCGTGTCCCGAATAATGAAAGACCCTTTCCGCAGGAAATAGAGTGATTACTGAAGACTTTGAAATCGTCAAAGCAATTTTTCAGCTGGTTGAAGGCGGAATTGTTCACGGTTATGACGCCTTTCGATACAGCGTTGAGTGGGGTGGTAACTATATGGAGGCAGACCTCGCCGTTGAAAAAAATGGTTCAGAAATCTGGGACGCTGAGACTGATTTCAACCATTCGAAAATCTATGCGCTTGTAGAAAAATTACACGCGAATGCGGTTGCTCGCGGCGAGCCATGGATATCCTTTGTTCTGTCTTATCGCGAAGGCGAACAAGTCAAAACGAAATTCGACTACTAAACGATGATGCGTATTCCAGGCATCCAGGATGCAGCGGGCGGTATTGCCGGCCGCTGCCTTTCCTTTGATTTGCTGATTATCTCTGGTGGCAGCAACTCGAGGCTTTTTCATTTTCATACCGATCATGATGCCGCACCCACTCCATGATCTCGTCCTCATTCCTGCCCTTGGGCGTGAGGTCAAGGTAGTTGTAGGCGCCGACCAGCATGTCCAGACCGCGGGCATAAGTTGAGTAGGTGTGGAAAATGTCGCCCTTTGCATCACGATAAAACACGCTCAGGCCGGGCATTTCTTCCTCGGCACTGTCAGTCTTTTCGTAGTTGTACGTAGCCTTACCTGCAGCAACATCTTCAGCGCGGGCGCAAACACCAGAGTCGTAGTTGAAATCGGAACCGTCTGACGACACCCAGTCGAATTTCCAGCCCATACGCCGCTTGAAGGCCTGGAACTGTTCAAACGGGGCGTGGGAGACCGCGACCATGGCGATGTCGTGGTGGGCCAGGTGCAAATTGGCGCCGTCGATGTGGTCGGACAGGAACGAGCAGCCCTGACAGCCTTCCTCCCAGTCCTTGGCGAACATGAAATGGTAAACGATCAACTGGCTGTGCTTGCCGAACAGGTCGGCCAGTTTCAGTTCGCCGTTTGGGCCTTGAAATTGATAGTCCTTGTCGACTTTGACCCAGGGCAACGCGCGGCGCTGGGCGCTGAGGCGGTCGCGTTCCTTGGTGAAGGCCTTTTCGTCGGCCAGATGTTGTTTGCGCGCAGCGAGCCATTCTTCGCGCGATACCACCGGATGATTCTCGACGTTCATGATGATTTCTCCTGCGGGGGTTGAAACCGTCTTTGTCAGACTAGTCGTTTAACCCTCGATCAATTCGACAGACCGCCGGTCGGTCGCTGCGGAAAATGCCGCTGAACGGCTGCGATGCGTCCGGGTCACAACCTATGACAGCGCCCCAAATCACGCGCACCGGAGGTTGAATCAGGATGACGACTTATAACTGGGATTTGATTGAACGCTTGCTGCATGAAGTGCAGAACAGTGCAGGCGAAAGTTTCGCGCCGCGAAAATATGCCGAGGACTATGCGGCGCAGAAAGCCAGTGCAGGCGAGCCAATCGAGAATCTGGATCACCTGAAAACGGTGGCCTGCGAATATGAAGGCTTGTTGCTTGATCGTGGATTTATCGAACCGCGCCCGGATCATATGGGCAGTACCGGCAGCAATTTCATTCTGACGCCACGCGGATCAAGTCTGCTGAGCCTGATCGACAGCAGCATTCCCGGAAATGATCATCCGCGGCAGGTGCTGGACGAGCAGGAAGATGCGCTGGATGAGGCGACGTTTGATGAGGTGGCTTCCAAAGCGCAGATTGCCTGATAGCCTTTTATGGGAGCGGGCTTGCTCGCGAATGCGCTGTATCAGGCACATAGATGGTGAATGACCCACTGCATTCGCTAGCAAGCCCGCTCCCACATTGGATTGGAATCCTACTAAGGTTTCTGTGCAGCTTTCAGGCACTTCAGGTCATTGAAGTCTTTACGCACCCCTTCGATTTTCTTCAGCAACCGCTGACGCTGCTGCGGCGTACTTTCGGCCATCAAATCCACCGCCAGCGAGCGCGCTTGCGCTTCGGTGTTGGCGTAGGCCTTCTGGTAATCCGCTGTCCATAAACGCTCGCGGTTGACCAGAAGTGTCTCGATTCGTTGTGGGAATTCGGCACTTTTACGCTGGGCAACGGCGTTACTGAACTGTTGCTGCCAATGTGCGCGGTTGGCGATCCATTGAGTGTTCTGATCGCCCAGCGCGGTCGACCAGGCCATCACCCGTTGTTCCTGAGTGGCGCTCAACGGGCCAAGCCAATCGGTCAGGCGCTTGTCCATGCGCGCGCCGCGCTCGGCGATCTGCTGCGCCAGTGGCGGTTTGACGTATTCCTTTTCCCGTTTGCGCAGATCCTTGGCAAACGCATCGTTCATCTCGGCGACTTGCTTGTCGTCCAGCCCTTGCAGCAGCTCGATGGCCGACGGTGTGATCTGCCGTGCAGTTTCGGCAATGGCTTTTTTCGCTTCCTCGGTTCGTGCTTGCAGCGCAGCGTCGGTCACCTGATTGCTTTCGACCATTGCCTGCAAGCGATCCAGCCAGTCGAGGTAGCCCGGCAATTGCGTGGTGCAGTGCCAGTTCAGGTGCTCCTTGAGGCGATCGTTGAACCAGTCTTTTTGCTCGCTGGTCATGTCCAGATAGTCGCCAAGCGTCCATGGAATGATCACGTCGAGATTGCGGTAGGCCAGGCCGACGCGGCTGCAGGCGCCGAGGGCGAGGGTGAAGATCAGCAGGGTGGCGAGGTGTTTGAACCAGCGAGACATGAGCGAATCCTTGCGAGAGCCTGACGTCTGATTCTCATGTGAACGCAGGAAGCTCCCGGCAGTTCAGCCGATCAATAGAACGCGCGTTCGGCCTTGAGCGTCACCAGGCCGTCACACTGACTGTTGTGTCCCGAGTACGCCGAGCATTCGCTGCCGCTGAGGTTGGAATTGCTGTAGATCAGATCGAGATCGACGCCCATGAACGGCCGGGAAAATTTCACCGACCAGTCGGTAAAACTGCTGACATAACCACCGTCCACCGACACCGGCGTGTTCAGTTGGTGGGTGGTGTATTTCATGCTGATCCCGATGCCGAACGGCTGATTGCCGCCGAGGTCGGCGAACAGCGTGTTGTTCTGTTTGTCCGGGTCGTTGCTGACGGCCACACCGAAGCGGCTGCCGAGCAGGGTCAGGCCGCCGAACAGCTCCTGGCTGTCGAGGGTGTCTACTTTGGGATAGCTGTAATGGATCATCCCGACTTCGTAGCCGAGGGTCTGATCGAAAGGTTGTTTGAAACCGACGTAGGAGTCGATTTCCAGATTCTTGCCCGGGGTCAGGCCCATGCTCGGTGCATACTGGCCGACATACAGGCCGCTGTCGTGGCTCAGATCGAGGCCACCGTGGAACGAGCCGACTGCCGCCGGTTTGACCAGCCCTTGGGCCATGCTGCGGCTGGGCGTGGTGCCGAGTTTGAGGTCGAAGTCGCCGAGCTCGCGCTGGAAAATCTGCGCGTGCGCCGATGAGCAGGCCATAAGGCCCACAAACAATAAACAGAAAGTTGATTTGAGCATGCGTCACTCCATGAACAGCGAGGGCAGGGCTTGGCCTGCTGAAACGCTTGATCCAGACGCGTGCAAGGATACCGGCGAATGCTCGGCAATGATGGCCGTTCGTCGATTTTCAAAGGATTTGATTAAACAGAAGGAGGGTGTAACGCGGGTGCCAGTCCAGACGCTTCGAAGCTCAAAGCGTCTCAGGACGGGTGTATTACCGGGTGTTACTTCTTGCCCAGGCTGATCTGCTTGGACGGACCGAACGTCTGGCCGCTGACGCCTTTGGCAATTTGCTGGATTTCGCCGCCGGACTTGAGGAACGCTGCGATCTGATCGTTGATCGATTCGCTGGTTTCAACGGCTGGAGCTGGCTTTGCTTTGCTGGTGGATGCTTTTACACGCATGGCGGCCATTAACCTGTAGAAAAGTAACTCGGCCAGGCATCGTACAGGAATAACTTGACAATTGCTTGATAAATATCCCCGGGAATAACTGAGTGCGTGGGTGGATTATTCTCGATTAATTATTCGAAATATCCACCTAAGCCACTGTTTTAAATAAGAACATTTATTTGCCATCAGTGAAAACATCCTGCGCGAAATGGCGCGGCCGGTGCTGCGCTGGTCAGACGAGTGGCAGCCCGACCGTGCGAGACCCAGGAAAATCAAGGTGTCCCGTGGATTTTTCCGGACGGGTTGCACACCCAGCGAACGAAACCGGCAAAACCGGGTAGAATGCCGCCCACGCAATGAGGGTTTTGGAAAATGGCTTTAGTCGGGCGTTACAACAGTTTGCAAGTGGTTAAACACACTAACTTCGGTTTATATCTGGACGGCGGTGCCGACGGCGAAATTCTTTTGCCCAACCGTTATATCCCTAAAGATATTCCCAGCGAAGATGAAGACTGGCTCAACGTTTTTATTTATCTGGACAGCGATGACAAACTTATCGCTACCACTGAAAAACCAAAAGTTCAGGTCGGCGAGTTTGCCAGTCTGAAAGTTGTTGAAATCAACAGCATCGGTGTGTTCCTCGACTGGGGCTTGCCGAAGGATCTGTTGCTGCCGTATTCCGAAGAGAAGCGGCAGATGACCGCTGGTGAATATTGCGTGGTGCACGTCTATCTCGACAAACACACCCGCCGCATCACCGCCACCGCACGTCTGGATCGCTATCTCGACAAGACCCCGGCCAACTACAGCGCCGGTCAGGAAGTTGATCTGCTGGTGGCCGAAGCCACCGACATGGGCTTCAAGGCGATCATCAACAACAAGCACTGGGGCTTGATCCACAAGAATGAGATCTTCAAGTTCATGCGTTCCGGCATGCGCGAGAAGGGTTTCATCAAGGAAGTGCGCGCCGACGGCAAGATCAGCCTCAGCCTGCAACCGGTTGGCCAGGAAGCGGCGAGCAGCCTGAGCTCGAAGATCCTCGCCAAGTTGCGTGAAAACAATGGCACGCTGGCCGTCAGCGACAAGAGCGATCCGGCGTTGATCAGCAGTCTGTTCGGTGTCAGCAAGGGCAACTTCAAGAAGGCCATCGGTTCGCTGTACAAGGAAGGCAAGATCGTCATTCATGCCGATCGCATTGAACTAACCTGAGCCTTCCGGGGCCCATGTTGCATGGGGTCACTTGAGGTCGGGTAAATGAAAAAGCCGTTGCTTGCTTATATCGCCACTCTGCTGGCGTTTCTGTTGCTCGACGGTATCTGGCTCGGCGTGCTGATGGCGCCAACCTACCGCGAACTGCTCGGTTCGCTGATGCTCGAAAAACCGCTGCTGGTTCCGGCAGCGGTTTTTTATTGTCTGTATGTTTTTGGCTGCGTGCTGTTTGTGGTCTTGCCGGCACAGAGCTGGCAACGTGCGGCAAAGATGGGCGCGCTGCTGGGGCTGGTGGCGTATGGCACGTATGACCTGACCAATTGGGCGACATTGCGCGGGTGGTCGGTGCAGGTGAGTTTGCTAGATTGGGCGTGGGGGACGTTTGCTACGGCTGTGGCGTGTACGGTCGGCTTTTTGGCGGCAAAGCGATTTGTGAAGTCAGCCCCGTAATCTTTGTTGTCTGGGGCGACGCCTTCGCGAGCAAGCCCGCTCCCACAGGGGGAATGCGGTCGACTGTGGGAGCGAGCTTGCTCGCGAATGGCGGCGCAGCCGACAACCATTCACCGCTGACG
>NZ_JASCPO010000109.1:0-19165 GCF_029960145.1 Pseudomonas sp. PS01299
GGGCTTGCTCGCGAAAGCGTCAATTCAGTCAGCTAATTTATCGACTGAACCACCGCCTTCGCGAGCAAGCCCGCTCCCACAGTTTTTACAGCGGTGCTGCTCAGCCTTTTTCGTCGATCCCGGCCTGTAGGGTCTGGCTGTCCAGATTGCCGCTCAGGGTCACCGGACCGACTTTCAGATTGCCGTTATCGAACGACACCTTCGGTGCGTTCTCCTCGGTTTTCTGCGGCAGATCCAGTCCGGCTTTTACCCCGTAGTTACGGTTGACCAGATCGCTGCTACTGACCTTCGAACCGCCCAGATCCACCTTGCCCTCAGGCGATGAAATCCGCGCGCCAGTCAGCTGCGTTGCGCCGCCCACCGCAAGATTCACGCCCTGATTGCCACTGATGCCGGACGCCTGCGCCACGCTGTCCTTGTGCGCGTATTCGCCCTGCGCTTTCAACGTTGGTTTGTAGTCAGTGCCGGCGAGCTTTTCCTTGTCGCTCGGTGGATTTTTCTTCGCCGTCAGGCCCAGATCAACATCGACCTTGGCCTGCGTCTTCGAGTCCTGACGGCTTTCGACGGTCAGATTACCGGCAACCTTGCCGCCGACAGTGTTCGCGTCGATCCGCGCGCCAGACAGTTGTGCATCGCCTGCGCTATTGAGTACCACGCTGTCAGCCTTGATCTGGCTGTTTTGCTGGGTGGTGCCTTGCAGGTAATCGACGCCGACCTTGGCCCCGGCGTTGAAGCCGTGGTCACTGCTGGCCTTTTCATCGGCTGCGGTCGGGGTCTTGCTGCTCAGGTTGCCGCCGGCATTCAGCGCGACGTTCCAGTTGTTGCGACTCTCGGTGGACTGCGCCGATTCCTGAACCAAACCGCCCTTCTGCGCATCGATGCTGACGTTCGGCGCGCTGACTTGCGTGCCTTGCAGGTGCACCGCGTCACCGCTCAAGGCGACGTTGCTCTGGCTGTTGAGCTGGCCACCGGTCAGGGTTTGCGAGTTTTCGTTGACCCGACCAATGTTGAAGTTACCGCTCAGATTACCGCCCTGATCGCGACTCTTCTCGCTGCTGGATTTGCTGCCGCCGCCCTTCAAGCCGCCGCCGAGATTGCTGCCAGTCGCGGTGTGGGTATCAACGGCCGCTTGCAGATCGAGTTTGCCGTCAGCGTGCAGCTCAATGCCGCCGACGCTGTCGATCTGCGTGCCTTGCTGAACCTGATTGCCACCGCTGCTCAGTTGCACCGGGCCGTTGCCGCTGATGCTCGCCACGTGAGCCTGGGTGTCATTGGTCTGCTTGCCGGTGTGATCAAGCTGGAAGCCAGCGCCGAGGTCGACGTTGGTGCCGTCGGTGCCCGGCAAGGTGCCGACCGTCAGCGAGCCGTTGCCGCGCAGGCTGGAGTCGCTGCTGCTCTGGCGGTCGGTAGCCTGATTCAGCGCCAGATCGCCGCCGGTCTTGATGTTCACACCGCCCTGCCCGCCGTCGAAACGGCTGCCAGCGAACTGCGCATCACCGCCCACCTTGATGTTCACGCCTTGGCTGCCGGCAAAACCGCCGACCACTGCGGTGCTGCTGTCCTTGCTGCTGTAGCTGTTGCCACCCGCGCCGCTGCCGGCGACGTTCACGTCCTCGCCGGTCTTGGTGTAGACGCGCACGTCGACCTTGGCGTCCACCGAGTTATCGGTGCTGCTGTGAGTGTTGCTCGCGGCATCGGCAACCAGTTTGTCAGCGCTGATGTTGACCATGCCGTTGCTCGCACTGTACTGGGTGCCCTGGTCGTGCAGGTTGCCGGCGGTTTTCACGTCGACACTGCCGCCGTCGAAACGGCTGACCACAGCGTTGCTGCTCTGCTCGGTCTTGTCGGCGCTGCCGTGACCGATCGCCACGTCGAGGCCGACGTTCGGCTGGCCGAGATTGCTCAGGGCTTCCTTGTCCGGCACCTTGCCGTTGAGCACATCCTTGACCGCACCGGCAATCGGGCGGGCGATGTCCTTGTACTCGACGTTGGCGCCGATGTCCGCCGACCACTTGCTCTGGTTGTGAGTGCTGCTTTCGGTGTTGCTGGCGGCGCGGTTGTCGACCTCGTTTGCCGCGACGTTCAGACCGTTGCCAGCCTTGACCTGCGCGCCTTCGGTCAGCAGTTTGTCGGCATTGATGTTCAGGCTGCCGCTGCTTTGCACGTGGGTGGTTTGCGCGGTGGTTTTGCTGCTGCTGTCTTGCGTGGTGCTGTGGGCAAAGTCGACGCCACTGCCAGCGCGGTCGAGGCCGCCGGTGTAGTAGAAACCACCGCCGGTGCTGGAGGTGTCGGATGAGGTTTTGTGGCTGTCCTGTTCGGCCAGCAACGACACGTTCTTGCCGCTCAGCGTGGTGTCGCCGGCCGTGGATTTGACTTCACCGCCCTTGATTGTCAGATCGCCGCCGGCCTTCACTTGCACGGTGGTGCCGCTGAGACTGGAGCCTTGCTGGTTGACGTCGTTACGGGTGACGGTCTGCTGCTTGTCTTCGTAGTGCACCCCGGCGCGGTATTGCTCCGGCGTTTGCTCTTTGGCGTAGGCATCGAAGCCACGGGTCTCGGTGGTCGAGCTGCTGTCGTGGCTGTTCTGCGTGGAATGCACGTTCACATCACCCGCTGCGTCCGCCGTCAGCACGCCACCAGCCTTGACCGTAGAGCCGGCCACTTCGATGTCCTTGGCGCTTTTGAGCTTGAGATTGCTGTCGGAAACCAGCTCGCTGCGCACCGTGGTGCTGTCCCTGGAATTCTGCCGCGACTCGTCCTTGGTGATGCCGAAGAACTTGCTGTCCTTGTCGTGGTTGTTGCTGTGTGAGGTGTCCTGCACACCGTCGATTACCAGCGAACCCTGATCGCTGATCACGCTGGCCTCGGTGCCGCCACGGACCTGGCTGCCGCTGATGCGCACGTCGTCAGCCTTGACGATCAGTTTGCCGGCCGCATTGATTTTGCTGCCCTGATGCCGGGTCTGGCCCTTGTCGGCATCACCGGTCTTGCCGAAGAAACCGCCACCCACCAGGTCGCCGGAGTAACTGTTGTTATTACTGCGACTGGTGCGCGTGGCGGTGGTGACGTCCACTTGCTTGCCCGCCAGTTTCACATCGCCGGCACTGTTCAGTTCGGCACCTTCGGCGCGCAGCAACGCGGCGGTTTGCAGAGCGATATTGCCGCCCTTCAACTGACTGCCGATGCTGCGCTGTTCTTCGCTGCTGTTGTTCCAGTCGGCCTTCCACAGATGCTTGCGATGGTTGCCCTGATCAGTCTGGGTGTGGCTTTCGGTGGCCGCGGTCAGGCGCAGATCGCCGCCACTCTGCACATCGAGATTTTTCGCCGCTTCAACCTTGGCCGCTTTGAGTTCGGTGTCTTTGCCGGAGGTCAGCTTGACGTCGCGGCTGGCGACGATCTGGCTGCCGTGCTGGCGAGTTTCACTGTCGGTCTGGGTCCGGTCGTAGGTTTCCCAAGTGATGCCGATGGTGCTGTTGCTCCAGTTCTCGCGTTTTTCCTGAAGCTTGCGGCTTTCTACGGTGCTCAGGGTCAGGTTGCGCTTGGCATTGACGTTGACGTCGCGACCACTGACATCGGTGGCGGCCAGCGTCAGGTCGTTGCCGCTGTGCAGGCCGACATCACCCTGACTGCTGCGAATGCTGGCACGCGTCACTTCGAGGCTGTTGGGGATGGCTTCACCGCTGACGCTGAGATCGCCAGCGGAACGGATCTGCACGCCGTCACGCCCGGCCACTTGCACCGCCCCCACACGCACGCCCGCGCCTTCGGCGGTGCTGACGATATTGATGCGCCCGGCCTGCATCGCGCCGAACAGGCTGGCGTCGATGCGCTGATCCTGGGTATTGCCCGCCGGGTCCACGGCTTTGACCTGACCGCTGGCGTAATCGACCTGATTGCGCCCGACGGTGAGGTTCAACTGATCGCGGGCATCGATGCGGCCCTGGCTGTCGATACGCGGGGCGATCAGATTGACCGAACCCTCGGCGTTACGCAGGCCGCCACTCTGGATCTGCAACTGACCGCTGGCGTCGCGGGTGTTCAAGGCTTGCAGTTTGCCGTCGTTCAACTCCGGACGACCGACCAGCAGACTGGCGTTAGGCGTGTTGATGAAACTGCCGCCGTTCACCGAAATGCCGTTGGGGTTGGCCAGCACGTAATCGGCGGCGCGGCCGAAGATTTCCTGGGCGCCGTTGATGGCCGAAGGGTTGCGGCTGATCACCTCGTTGAGGATCACGCTCGCGGCCTGCCCCTGCAGTTGCGGGTTGGCTGCCAATTGCCCGGCGAGCTGCGATTGCCCGGCCTGCAAGGCGTTGTTCAGCACCAGACCCTGACGGTCGACGTTGTAGTCGAGGAACTGGTTGTGCGACAGGCCCGAGCCGTTGGGCGCGACGATGTTGACGATGGGCACGCCGCCCTGGGTCTGCAGTTGCGCGGTGCCGCCGGGGCCGGGAGCGACCACCACACCGCCGGCGATGGCGCTGGGCAGGTGCACGGCGAAGAACAGGCTGGCGATCGCCCAGCGCAGTTTGCCCCGAGGAGAAAGATGGAATGCAAAGGTGTGTGCTGGCATAAAAACGTCTCCATGTAAGTACGGCATCACGGCACGCGATTTGGTCTTGGCCGTGGCTGTCGCGCTCAGATCCGACGGCGGTTTGTTCACTGCTTGATGAGTCTCGCTGGTGCTCATATCTGCAACCCCACGCGCATCAGCCAGGTCTCTGGCTCGTGCTGCAAACCGTTGGGGGTGTTGAGGGCGCGTTGGTAATCGACGTCCACTTGCAGATTCTTCCAGCCCAGATTCAGCCCGACGCTGGCGCCGCTCAGGCGCTGGCCCTGGGCGCCGTGGTCGGCCTTGAGCCAGCCGTTGTCCAGGCCCACCCGCGGGGTGATCTGCACCGGCCAATCGCTACGCAGCGGCAGACGCAAGGTGTTGCGCCAGATCGCGCCGCTGGCGCCGGATGCGCTGCTGACCCGATAGCCGCGCACCGCCGAATCATCGGTGCCGAGCAACTGTTCGATGGCCGGTAACGGGTCGGGGCTGTATTGCAGATTGAGCTGGCTCTGCCACTGCCACGCTTGCGCGCCGAACTGGCCGTTGCGCCATTGGCTGAGGCCAGCGCGGTACTTGCGAAACTGCGCTTTGGGCAAATTGTTGACCGCATGATTGGCGTCGTCATCAGCGCCCAGCCAGCGCAGGCCTTGCGAATAGGTGAAGTCGAGGTTCCACACCGCACGGTCGAGCCAGAACAGATTGAGTCCGGCTTCGGCCACGGTCAGGGTCGGGCTTTGAATGCCCAGACGGACATTTTCCAGATAGCTGTCGACGTCCTTGTGTGCCAGTTGCAGGTTTGCGCTGAGCTGACGGCTCTGGTCGCGCCACAACACGCGGTCGGCGCGCAGGCTCAGTTGATCGGTGAGGCCGGTGCTGTACAAGGTCGCACTCGGCAGCTTGAACGGCGCGCGGTATTCGGCGTGGCTGGCGAACGCGCTGTAGGTCCAGTAGCCGTAGGGAATCGCGTAATACAGGCTGGCGTTGCGACTGTAGCGGTCGCCCTGATTCAACGTGTCGCTGGCACTGAGGCTCAACAGATCGTTGAGTTGCAGCGGGCTGTCGAAGCTCAGGCTGACGGTATTGCGATCCCGCCCGGTGCTGGCGCTGCCAAGGTTGTCCATGCCCAGGCCCAACGCCCAGCGCGACTGCCCGGAGGTGCGCGAGCGCAGGATGATTCGCGACGCGCCGGGCTGGCTGCCGGGGGCGATGTCGGCGGTCAGGTCGATCGAGCGCAAGCGGTTCAATTGATCCAGGCCCTGCTCCAGATCGCGCAGGTTCAGCGGCTGGCCGAGCATGTGCGGGAACGCGCCGCCCAGCGAAACGGGCAGGCTCTGATCGGCCAGTTCGATGGACTCGATGTAGCCCTCGTCGATCATGATGTCCAGCGACTGCCCCGCCGCCGGCGCGCTCAACAGGTACGGGCGGCTGGCGATGTAGCCCTGCTCGACGTAGCTCGCGGTGATGGTCGCCAGCAGATGGTTGATCTGGCCGACGCCCATGCACGGCGCCAGCAGCGGTTTGATCCGGGCGTTGAGCTTGGCGCTGTCGATCAGCGTGACGCCACCGATACGCGTGCCACTTAGCGGCCAGCAGCGCTCATCGGGGGTGACGGTTTGCGGGATCGCCGGGGTGACCGGTGCCGGGCCGAACGCACCGCGCTCCAGTTGGCGCTTGCGTTGTTCCATTTGCAGTTGTTGCAGATCGCGCTGTTGCTGTTGCTGCTGGCGCAGCACTTCCTGGCCCGGCGCAACAGGATCAGCCGCTTGAATCGAGGAGGCACACACACTCAACACAAAGGCCGACAACAGCGGGCAAAGCGTGGAACGACGACGGAAAACAGCGCAAAGCAAATACGGCACGCAACATCCTTGCAATCATAAAGTAGCGTAATGCCACCTCATCAATGCGAGTGATAGTCAGAGCCTTCCTACACAAATGCAAGACGCTTCCTACAACGCTTACATTTCTTAAACATTTGATTTTGCTGTGTTCAACGTCAGTCCCTCAGGGGTTCCCCGAGGGCTTTCATCGAGTTCTCGAAGATTTGGCCCCGTATTACGGGCGCTGTCGTTTGTCGAAACCGCTCCAAACCCCGAGGCCGGGTAAGCAACTGACGATCGGCACAAAAACATAATTGCCACAAAATATTACTTGCGTCATATTACAGCCGTAATAACAGCCCGTTTCCGCAGGTATTACGCCATGACCAGCATGCCAACCGTTGAGCCAGACCTGTCTGCCCCGGTCACCCCCGCCAAGCCGCCACTGCGCAAACGCCTGCTGCTGACCGGCTCTGGCTTGGTCGCGCTGGTCGTGGTCGGCGTTTACGCCAGTCATTGGTGGGGCACCGGGCGTTTTCTTGAAGAGACTGACGATGCCTACATCGGTGGCGACGTGACGGTGATCGGGCCGAAGGTCGCCGGTTACATCGAAGAAGTGCTGGTCAGCGACAACCAATCGGTCAAGGCCGGCGACGTGCTGATCCGCCTCGATGCGCGCGACTATCGTGCCAATCTCGCCAAAGCCGAAGGCGCCGTTGCCGCCGAGGAGGCGCTGCTGGCCAACCTCGACGCCACTGAACAACTGCAGCAAGCGGTGATCGGCCAGGCCCGCGCCGGCATCGATGCCGCCGGTGCCGAAACCGCCCGCTCGCGGGATGACAATGCGCGTTACAAACGTCTGGTCAGCACCAATGCCGTGTCGGTGGAAAGCGCCCAACGCGCCGACGCCACCTTCAAGACCGCTCAGGCCCTGAGTGCCCGCGCCCAGGCCGAATTGCTTGCCGCACAGCGCCAACTGGCGGTGATCGACACCCAGAAACAACAGGCCCGCGCCGCCCTGCAACAAGCCCGCGCCGAGCGTGATCTGGCGCAGTTGAATCTCGGCTACACCGAGCTGCGCGCGCCGGTTGACGGCGTGATCGGCAACCGCCGCGCGCGGGTCGGCGCCTATGCCCAGGCGGGTTCGCAACAGCTGTCGGTGGTACCGGCCAGCGGTCTGTGGGTCGATGCCAATTTCAAGGAGGATCAACTGGCGCGGATGAAACCCGGGCAACGGGTGAGCATCCGTGCCGACGTGCTCTCCGGCCAGGAATTCCACGGCCGCCTCGACAGCCTCGCCCCGGCCACCGGCTCGCAATTCAGCGTGCTACCGCCGGAGAACGCCACCGGCAACTTCACCAAAATCGTCCAGCGGGTACCGGTGCGAATCCTCCTTGATCCGGCTGACGGCGTGCTCGGCCATCTGCGGCCGGGGCTGTCGGTGACCGCTGAAGTCGACACCCGCGCACAAGCCGAAACCAGCGCCGTGGCTATCGCGCCATGAGCACCGCCCTCGCCGCCCCGGCGCAACCGTTCAACGCCGCCGACATGGCCACTGCGACCAAAGTGTTTGCCTTCGCCACCATGTGCATCGGCATGTTCATCGCGCTGCTGGACATCCAGATCGTCTCGGCCTCGCTGCGCGACATCGGCGGCGGGCTCTCGGCCGGCACTGATGAAACGGCGTGGGTGCAGACCAGTTACCTGATCGCCGAAATCATCGTGATTCCACTGTCGGGCTGGCTGTCGCGGGTGTTCTCCACGCGCTGGCTGTTTTGCGCCTCGGCGGTCGGCTTCACCTTGGCCAGCCTGCTCTGCGGCGTGGCCTGGAACATCCAGAGCATGATTGCCTTTCGGGCGCTGCAAGGTTTTCTTGGCGGCTCGATGATTCCGTTGGTGTTCACCACCGCGTTCTTTTTCTTCACCGGCAAACAACGGGTGATCGCCGCCGCAACCATCGGTGCGGTGGCTTCGCTGGCGCCGACCCTGGGTCCGGTGATCGGCGGCTGGATCACCGACATTTCCTCATGGCACTGGCTGTTCTACATCAACCTGGTGCCGGGGATTTTCGTCGCCGTGGCCGTGCCGATGCTGGTGAAGATCGACCAGCCGGAACTGGCGCTGCTCAAGGGCGCGGACTACCTGAGCATGGTGTTTCTCGCGCTGTTTCTCGGCTGCCTGGAATACACCCTCGAAGAAGGCCCGCGCTGGAACTGGTTCAGCGATCAAACGATTCTGATCACGGCATGGATCAGCGGTCTGGCAGGTCTGGCCTTCATCGGGCGCACCTTGCACGTGGCCAATCCGATCGTCGATCTGCGCGCGCTCAAGGATCGAAACTTTGCCTTGGGCTGCTTCTTTTCCTTTGTCACCGGGATTGGTCTGTTCGCAACGATTTACCTGACGCCGCTGTTTCTCGGCCGGGTGCGTGGATACAGCGCGCTGGACATTGGTCTGGCGGTTTTTTCCACCGGGGTGTTCCAGATCATGGCGATTCCGCTGTATGCCTTTCTCGCCAATCGCATGGATTTGCGCTGGATCATGATGATCGGCCTGGGCCTGTTTGCCGTGTCGATGTGGGAATTCAGTCCGATCACCCACGACTGGGGTTCCGGCCAGTTCATGCTACCGCAAGCGCTGCGCGGGATCGCCCAGCAACTGGCGGTGCCGCCGGCAGTGACACTGACTCTGGGAGGTTTGGCACCGGCGCGCTTGAAGCACGCTTCGGGGCTGTTCAACCTGATGCGCAATCTGGGCGGGGCGATCGGCATTGCTGCGTGCGCGACCATTCTCAATGACCGCACCAACCTGCACTTCACCCGTCTGGCCGAGCATTTGAACAGCAGTAACGAGGCGATGAATCAGTGGCTGGCGCAGGTCGGTGGCAACCTGGCGACGCTGGGTCAGAGCGGTGACGTAGGGGTCACCGCCAGCCTGCGTCAACTGTGGCTGCTGACCTACCGCGAGGCGCAGACCCAGACCTACGGCGATACCTTTTTGATGATCATGCTGTGCTTCATCATTGCCACGGCGATGGTGCCCTTGATGCGCAAGGTACAACCACCGGCCGCGCCGAGTGCAGATGCGCATTGATCACCCTTCTGAAGTTTTGCACTTTTCACTGTGGGAGCGGGCTTGCTCCGGGCGGCGATCCGACGAAGGCGGTGTGTCAGATAACCACTAAGGTGACTGACACGACGCCTTCGCGAGCAAGCCCGCTCCCACAGTTTTCGACCGTGAACTGTCAGAGCTGTGGGGTTTTGCGGAAGCCCACCGCCAGACGGTTCCAGCTGTTGATGGTGCTGATCGCCACGCTCAGGTCGACCATTTCCTTGGGCGTGAATTGCGCCGCGACGATGTCGTAGTCTTCGTCCGGGGCGTGGGTCAGGCTCAGCTGGGTCAGCGATTCGGTCCACAGCAGCGCAGCGCGTTCGCGCTCGGTGAAGAACGGCGCTTCACGCCATGCGGTCACGGCGAACAGCCGGCGCGGAGTTTCGCCCCCCTTGATCGCGTCAGCGGTGTGCATGTCGATACAGAACGCGCAGCCGTTGATCTGCGAAGCACGCAGCTTGACCAGTTCGACCAGGGTCTTTTCCAGCGGCAGTTTCGAAACCGCGGTTTCCAGGGCGATCATCGCTTTCAGGGCGTCTGGGGAGGCGGTGTAGAAATCGGTACGAGCTTTCATGATTGCGTTTCCGGGGCCAGTGAATGTGTGACTAAGGTAGTCCCGCACTTGCCCCGGACAAATAGCCAATCTCCCGGAAGACGAGTAGACCACCCTGTCACACGCGATTGCGCAACCAGTGCAGGAACCCGGTTTTCGCCACCACGGTCGGCACGTCCTGCGTCAGGGTCTGGGCCTTGTGCAGGCGATAATCGAGCAAGGCTTTCATCGCCTCATTGATGTCGTGGCGGGCATCCAGACACGGCTTCAGGTAGGTCTTCTCGATGCGGTACAGCGCACAGAAGGTTTTCGCCGCAAAGGTCGCCGGCACCGACGAATCGGAGAGGATGCCGGCCTCGCCGATCACCTCCCCCGGCCCCATGCGCCCGGATTCGAACGGGCTGCCATGGCGAGTCAAGGTCACGCTGACCACGCCCGATTCGATGATGAACAAATGATCGCTGACCTCCCCGGCGTCGAGGATCGTCTCGCCGGCACGGAAGGTTTGCAGGGTCATGTTTTGGCTGAAGGTGTCTTTCTCTTCCTGGCGCAGCGTGGAGAAAATCGGCGAACTGTCGAGCAGCGCCCGCGGCCGCGAGAGGTTGCCGGCGACGATCGGTTCGACACTCGACAACAGATTGACCCCGGACGCCTGCAGATGCCGGTAAGCCAGATCGAACAGCTGATTGCGCACCGAGCGCTTCTGATCCATCGAGGAGACAAAACCACTGATTTCATATTCCGCACCGGCGCTGCTGGAGCTTTTCAGCGCGACGCTTGGCGAGGGATTGTCCAGCAGCGGACGGCAGCCCTGCATCGCCCGCTCCAGCGCATCGATCACCGTATTGGGCCGGGCATGCGGGCTGACCTGGACACTGACGGCCACCCCGAACATGTTGCTCGGACGGCTGAAGTTGATGATCTTGGCCTTGGCCGCCAGCGAGTTGGGAATCACCGCCATGCTGCCCTGACTGGTCTGCAGACGCGTGGCGCGCCAGTCGATGTCGATGACCCGGCCTTCGGTGCCATCGATCGAAATCCAGTCATCGATCTGATAGGGCTTGGTGGTGTTGAGCACGATCCCGGAAAACACATCGCTGAGGGTGCTCTGCAACGCCAGACCGACGATGATCGCCAAGGCCCCGGACGTCGCCAGCACACCTTTGACCGGCAGATCCAGCACGTAGGCCAGGGCCGCGATAATCGCGATCAGGAAAATCACCGCACCGAGCAGATCCTGCAACAGCCGTCCGGTGTGCCCGACGCGCTGCATCATCACCGCGCCGATCAGCACGGTCAGGGTGCGCGCGCCGAACAGCCACCAGCCGATCTGCAACCCGGTCGCCGCCAGGTGCAGCGGCACGTTGTCGGCCCACGGCGCCGGCTCCATCGGATTCAGGCCTTCGTTGAACAACAGCACGCTGAACAGGCTGAAAATCAGTACCCGCACCAGCAGCTTCCACTCGCTGCCACGGGAGCTGATCAGGCGCCACAGCCCGAGATCGAGGAGGATCAGGATCAACGCGCAAAACAACGGATGTTCGGTCAAAAAAGACAACATCAAAGCACTCCGACAGGGCCCGGTCGCGAGAAGATCGCACAGATTGGGCAAGTGTAGGAGTAATTGATTTCAGAGGCAGAACACCAGCGCAAAAACACCGGAAAACCCCTGTGGAAGCGAGCCTGCTCGCGAAGGCGGTGGATCGGTCAGACATGCATTGACTGGCACTGCGCTTTCGCGAGCAAGCCCGCTCCCACAGGGGGGAAATTTACCCGTGCATCCGGCCAAAACGTCCCGACTGGAAGTCGGCGAATGCCTGATGAATTTCCTGCTCGGTGTTCATCACGAACGGGCCATGGCCGACAATTGGTTCGTCGATTGGCTCGCCGCTGAGCAGCAACACCACTGCGTCTTCACTGGCCACAAGGGTCAACTGACGACCGTCGCGCTCGAACAGCACCAACTGCCCGACACCCGCGGTTTCCACGCCGTTGATCTGCACCGAACCTTTCAACAGCACCAGCGCGGTGTTGCGCCCTTCGCGCAGATCGAGCGTCAGCAACTTGCCGGCGTTCAACCGCAGGTCCCAGACGTCGATCGGCGTGAAAGTGTGCGACGGGCCTTTATGCCCATCGAACTCACCAGCGATCAGCCGCAGCCGGCCGGCATCGTCCTTCAGCGCGATATTCGGAATATCGCCGTCGAGAATGGTCTGGTAGCCGGGCGCAGCCATTTTGTCCTTGGCCGGCAGGTTGACCCACAGCTGCACCATTTCCAGTTTGCCGCCGGTTCTGGCGAAATCATCCGAGTGGAACTCCTCGTGGAGGATCCCGGACGCGGCGGTCATCCACTGCACATCGCCGGGGCCGATGGTGCCGCCGCTGCCGGTGGAGTCGCGGTGCTGCACTTCGCCGTCGTAGACGATGGTCACCGTTTCGAAACCACGGTGCGGGTGCTGGCCGACGCCACGGCGCTCGGTGGTCGGGGTGAATTCGGCCGGGCCTGCGTGATCGAGCAGCAGGAACGGGCTGATGTGTTTGCCCAGGTTGTCATAGGAAAACAGAGTGCGCACCGGGAAACCATCGCCGACCCAATGGCCGCGAGGGCTGGTGTAGATACCGATGATGTTTTTCATGGTTGCCTCCAGAAAAGGTGGGTGACGCAATGGATTAAGCTTAAATCCATAGCGTTTTGAGCACTAGACGGCAAAAACCGGCTTTAGTGTTCCATTTATAGAACAGTCCCACCGTTGAGTCTCGATCCTTGCGGGAGCGGGCTTGCTCGCGAAGGTGCCAGTCCGGACAACACAACTATCGGGAAAGATTCATGACTTCTGCTCAACAGTGCTTTGCCCCAGCAGCGGTTTTTCCCAAGCACGCAGACGCGGATACTCCTGCCCATTCCCACTGCAACCCTGGAGTCATCAATGTCTGTTCCCGCTTTTGGTCTGGGTACGTTTCGCCTGCAAGGTCAGGTGGTCATCGATTCGGTGCGCACCGGCCTTGAACTCGGTTACCGCGCCATCGACACCGCGCAGATCTACGAGAACGAAGCCGAGGTCGGCCAGGCCATCGCCGCCAGCGGCATTGCTCGCGAAGAGTTGTTCATCACCAGCAAGATCTGGATCGCCAACTTCGCCAAGGATCGTCTCATCGACAGCCTCAAGGAAAGCCTGCAGAAATTGCAGACCGACTACCTCGACCTGACGCTGATCCACTGGCCGTCGCCGGAAGATCAGGTGCCGGTCGCCGAATTCATGGGCGCGCTGCTCGAAGCCAAGCGTCTGGGCCTGACCCGGCAGATCGGGGTGTCCAACTTCACCATCGACTTGATGCAACAAGCCATCGCAGCGGTCGGCGCGGAAAACATCGCCACCAACCAGATCGAGCTGCACCCGTACCTGCAAAATCGCAAAGTGGTCGAGTTCGCCCGCAGCCAAGGCATCCAGATCACCTCCTACATGACCCTTGCCTATGGCGAAGTGCTGAAGGATCCGGTGATTCAGCAGATCGCTGAACGCCTGCAAGCGACCCCGGCGCAAGTCACCCTGGCCTGGGCGATGCAGTCGGGTTACGCGGTGATTCCATCGTCGACCAAACGCGCCAACCTGCAGAGTAACCTCGGCGCCACCACGCTGACCCTGAGCGAATCCGACATAGCGCTGATCGCCGGTCTGGAGCGCGGCCATCGTCTGACCAGCCCGAAAGGCATTGCCCCGCAGTGGGATTGATCGCTCAGTCCTGAAGCCGCTGCGCGAGGTCGAGCATGGCCCTGCGCAGCGTGTCCACCGAGCGGTGGACAGTCAGGGTTTCGGCGTCGCGGCACGCCTGTTCGAGATCGCTGCACGCCGCCGCCACTCGCGCCGCACCGACCATTTGCGCACCGCCCTTGATGTGATGCGCCAGGGTGCTTAATTCGCTCAGATCCTGTGGCTGGCGCGCAGCGTCCAGCCGTTGCAGATCGTCGTGCAGACTGCGCAACACTTGTTCGCGCAGGCGCTGCATCACTGCAGGATTGTCCCCGGCCATCTGTTCAAGCGCGCTCAGGTCGATCTCGGGCAACGGCGGTGCCGGGTCCGACAGCTGGTCACCGTCACCGCGACTGGCCGCCTTCAATGCCTGTTGCAGATCGTGCAAGCGAATCGGCTTGAACAGACAATCGTCCATGCCGGCCTCAAGACAACGGACTTTCTCCTCGACCTGCGCGTTGGCAGTGAAGCCGAGGATCAGGCAGCGTGCCCGACCGCTCGCCGCCTCTTCTTCACGAAGTGTCCGAGCGAGTTCGTAACCGTTGCGCCGGGGCATGTTGCAATCGGTGATCAGCACATCGAAAGCCTGTGTTCGCCAGCGCTGCAAGCCCAGCTCACCATCCTCGACATCGACCGTAGCGTGGCCCAGTTCACCCAGTTGCCGGCACAGGAGCAAGCGGTTGACCGGATGATCGTCCACCACCAGCACGCTCAGCGAACGCGCTGGCGTGTCCGCCACTTGCGGGCCTGCCGTCTCGGGTTCGAGCGCGGTCAACAGCGGCAGCTGCAGGTTTACCTCAACCCGCGTTCCATGCCCCGGCTCGCTGTCCAGGCGCAGTGTGCCGCCCATCATTTCGCAGAGGTTACGGCTGATCACCAGGCCCAATCCCGAGCCGCTACGCGCTGACTGGCCCTGGTTAGCGGCCTGGACGAACGGACTGAACAGGCGTTTGCGGTCATCGGCACTGATGCCGATTCCGCTGTCTGCAATCACCACCACGACCGCCAGGATCCCGGACGGCATCGCAGAGCATAACAAACGCAGGCTCACCTGACCCTGCTCGGTGAACTTGATCGCGTTGCTCAACAGGTTTGACAGCACTTGCTTGAAGCGTGTCGGGTCGAGCATGACGTCGACGTCACTGTGCGCATCCAGTTCGACCTGCCACAGCAGGCGTTTCTCCCGCGCCAGCCCTTCGAATACGCGGCACACCGCGATCACTTGTTCGCGCAGATTGGCCCGCTGCGGCGCGAGGGACAAATGCCCGGACTCGATGCGTGCGATATCGAGAATATCACCGATCAACGCCAGTAATTGCTGGCCGGCAGCGGACGCGACCTCGATTGCCAGCTTGTCGGTGACGCCCTCCTCGGCACGCTTGAGGGCCATTTCGAGCATGCCGATCAGGGCATTCATCGGCGTGCGGATTTCATGGCTCATGGTCGCCAGAAACGTAGTCTTGGCCCGATTGGCGTCGTCGGCGGCAGCCTTGGCCTGCTGCAACTGCTGCAGCCACTGTTGACGCTGACGCAGCTGCGAGCGCTGAAAACCGATCCAGGCCAAGGCCAGCAACAGCAGCCCTGCCGCACCGGCAAACGCCAGCAGGATTTCGCGGCGATGACGCTGCCAGTAGCTCTCTTCCACGACCACGTCATGGCTCCAGCGCTCGACCAGTTCGTCCATCTGCTGCGGCGCGATGCTCAGCAACGCCTTGTTCAGAATCGTGTGCAGCGCCGTATCCTGCGCTGCGGTCGCCAGGGCAATGCGTGCCGGCTGATCGCCGATCGTGTTGGTGATGCGCAGGCGCTCGCGGTAATGACGGGCAATCAGAAAACGCGCCACCAGCAGCGAGCTGACGGTCACGTCGGCCTGGCCTTTGGCGATCTGCTCCATGCCCTCGGCCGGGCTGCGCACCTCCACCAGGCGAATCCCGGGCACCTGCTGCAGAATAAAGTCGTGCAATGGATGACCGCGATAAATCGCCAGCCGCTTGCCCGGCAGATCGGCGAGGCTGCGCGGGCTGCCGGCCGTCGTCGCGCTGACCAGCACAAACGGATTGTTCAGGTAGGCACGGGTGAATTGCAGCTCGGTTTCCCGTTCGCTGCTCGGGGTCACCACCGGCAGCACGTCGAGCTCACCGGCCTTGAGCTGTTCGATCTGACGGTCCAGCGAACGCCCCCGAACCACCTCGAATTGCAGCCCGGTACGCTGACTGATCAGGTTGAGCAACTGCGCCGACAGCCCGTTGAATCGTCCGTCGGCATCAAAAAACGTCAGCGGTGCGAAGTCTTCGATCACGCCGACCCGCACCCGCGGATGTTGCTCCAGCCACTGCTGCTCGCTGGCACTGAGGCGCACCTGCGACTGCGCGGCCATTTGCGCGCGCCCTGCGCTCCAGCGCTGCTCGATCAGTTGACGACGCTCCATGGGAATCGCCGCCAGCGCCCTGTCGATGATGCGTTTGAGGCGCACCTCACTGCGCAGCAGGGCGAAACCGAAGGGATTGGCATCCAGGCCCGAGGGCCCGGCCAGTTGCAGGTCATTGCGGTAATTGGTGTTGATCAGGTAATTGGCACTGATCAGATCGCCGAGATAGCCGTCATCGACACCGAACGCCACCGCACCCAGCGCATCCATTGCCGAGGAGTAACGCTGCACCTTCGCGTCGGGGTAGAACGCCTGCACGCTGGTCAGCGGCAGGTAGTCCTCGACCATGGCGATGCGTTTGCCTGCCAGGTCGGCCGGTAACGTTTCGTCGAGCCGGGTCACCAGCATCGGTTGGTCTTCGGCATAGGGGCGCGACAAGATGAAATCTGGATCGGCCAGCTCGAAATTGTTCGAGGTGCCCAGCAGATCGAGTTCGCCGCGCTTGAGTGCGCTCATCACCGCGTCGCGGTTGGCGTAGCGTTGCACCTCGATCCGCACCCCGAGCAGTTGCGCCAGCAACTCGGCATAGTCGGCGGTGAGACCTTCCAGCTCCTGCCGATTTCGCGTGATCTCGAACGGTGGATAATCGGGCCCGGAAATCCCCATGCGCAACGTCGGATGGCGGCGTAGCCACTGTTGATCCTGGGGGTCGAGCGGGACCTGAATGTTCTCCAGTGCTGCCTGGCTCAACAACTCCAGAGGCTGCGGCGACTCACTGGCCCAGCAGGTGGCCGTGATGCTCAACCAGAGCACGCACCACCAGCGTCGCAGATTCACTGTGCTACTCAGATCAAATCGTTGCGCTTGGCGAATTCGCGCAAGTACACCGCTGACTTTGAGTGCAGACCCAGCTTTTTTATCAAGCGGGTTTTGTAGGTGCTGACGGTCTTGTGGCTGAGGAACATTTCAGCGGCGATTTTCTTGTTGGGCTTACCCAGAGCCAACTGCACGAGAATGTTCAGTTCTCGGTTGGAGAGCTCGTCGATCAGCTGTTTTTCGCTGCGGTGCGACGGGGTCGACACAGAGCCGCTATCAGGCAGTGCAGCAAAATAGGAGTAGCCCGACATCAGCGCCTGGACAGCCTTGTGCAATTGCAGCAACTGGTTGGTTTTAGCCACGTAACCCATGGCGCCACTACGCAGACAGCGATCCTGATAGTGCAGCGGATCCTGAGAAGTAAAAATCAGCACCCTGCATTCGGGGTCGTTGGCCTTGAGCCGCTCCAGCGCTTCCAGTCCACCCACCCCCGGCAACTTGAGATCGAGTATCACCAGTTCCGGTTTGTGCTCACGGCTAAGCTCCAGGGCTTCGCTGGCGCTCGACGCTTCATGAATCACCCTGAACCTTTCGGCTTCGAGCACAAGTTTCACGGCAGCCCGCACCACCGGATGATCGTCGACGATCAGCGCTGACTTCATGACCGCTCCCAGGGCAAAAACAAAACGATGGCGCCACCGGTAGCGGCTGTTCCGCCGGGGTGGCTGCGCAAGAACTGTTACACGGGAAGCCAGTTGTATCTACCTGTCAGATCTGACAGTTGCGCAAAAACGTAATTCGTGCTCAAGCCCGGCGTTGCAAGGCTGGCGCCGGGTTCCAGGCATTAGCTGCACACACCGGGGCAACGTCGACCCGCGCCATCAGGTGCTTGATCGCGGCCGCATTGGGCAAGGCGACGGGGCTGATCTGCAGGTTTTCCTGAGCGAAGCCTGCGGGCGTCAGCGCAGGTGCCGAGGGCTCGTTATAGATCAGCGCGTGGCGCACATGCGGGTTGTTGAGGAAAAACCCCGGCAGGTCCAGCGATCCGGCCGCCAGCTCGGCGTTGATAACCACCGCATCGAAGGGTTCACAGCCGTACTCCACCAGGGTCAGCAGCTCAAGCAGACTCTGTACCGGAGCGATGCGGAAGTATTCAAGGCCATTGAACAGGCGCTCGATTTTCATCCGGTGAAAATGCTGCGGATCGGCAATCAGGATGCGCAGGGTTTTATTGATCATGCTCGATCTCGTGGAGGTGGACGGGTGCGCCAAGACTACGCAAGCCTCAGGAGCAGTTCTGTAGGACTTTTCCTAAAAAACCGGTCATTCATCCGCACTCATGAGCCACGCCGAGTGGCGGCTCGAGGTTGTTGCCTTATTCCGTGGTACTCGGACTCCAGAACGCCTGCACCACCAGCGCTGAAGTCGAAATCCGCGCTACCAGCGCATCGAGTTCATCGCCGTCGACCGAAGTCGTCGCCAGCGTCGCTTCGATCTCGATTTCGTCGGCACCGAAGGCGTGTACATCGACGTCGCTGGCCGGGTAGTTGCTGCGTTCCAACTCGGCTTCGAGCAGGGCGAACACGGCTTTCTGCTGTGAGCGCCGGGCGATGACATAGACAATGTTGGTGACTTCGGCCGAGACCACGTCCAGTGGCTGGCGGTTGATGTTGTTGACGATCGGCCGCAGCAAGGTGTTGGCGGCGAGGATGAACAGCGTGCCGAGCACCGCTTCCGCCAACAGGTCGGCACCGGCGCAGGCACCGACGGCGGCGGAGGTCCACAGGGTCGCGGCGGTGTTGAGGCCGCGCACGTTGCCTTCTTCGCGCATGATCACCCCGGCACCGAGAAAGCCGATGCCGGAGACCACGTAGGCGACCACCCGCACCGCGCCTTCAGCACCGCCGAGACGGTTGGCCATGTCGACGAAAATCGCCGCACCGACCGCCACCAGCACGTTGGTGCGCAGGCCGGCAGTGCGTTGCCGGTACTGGCGCTCGAACCCGATCAGGCCACCGAGGATGAACGCTGCGCTGAGGCTGACCAGCGTGTCGAGCAAAGAAGTCAGGTTGAGGTTGTTGATGGCTTGCATAGTCTTGTCCTTGAAAACATCCGAATCCCCTGTAGGAGTGAGCCTGCTCGCGATAGCGGTGTGTCAGTCGTTGAAATTTTGACTGACAGATTGCTATCGCGAGC
>NZ_JASCPO010000010.1:0-60468 GCF_029960145.1 Pseudomonas sp. PS01299
GCTCGCGAAGGCGTCAGGTCAGTCAACATCATGGTTGAATGATCGACCGCATTCGCGAGCAAGCCCGCTCCCACAAGGGCAAATCACTCTTCTGCCGAACCTTCGGCGCGCCAGTAGCCGACGGCTTTGACGAACTGCTCATTGAGTCCATGCTCATCCAGCAGCACCCGGCGAATCTGTCGCGAAACCTTGGTCTCGGTCGCTACCCACGCATACAGATTGCCCTTGGGCACCTGCAGCTCTTTGACCGTGGTCAGCAGGTTGTCCTTGCCCCCGTCGCGCAGGACCCAGATCACATTGACCTGCGCCGCACTCTCCAGCACTTGTTGCTCGGCACCGTTCTCCACTTCGATCACCACCAGCGCCTTGCGATTCGCCGCCAGGCCTTCAAGGCGGCGGGCGATGGCGGGGAGGGCGGTTTCGTCGCCGATCAGCAGATAGCTGTCGAAGATGTCCGGCACGATCATCGAACCGCGTGGCCCGCCGATGTGCAGGAATTGCCCGGGTCTGGCCTGTTCAGCCCAGGTCGAGGCAGGGCCGTCGCCGTGCAGGACGAAGTCGATGTCCAGCTCGAGTTTTTCCAGGTCGTAGCGGCGCGGGGTGTAGTCGCGCATCTCGGGCAGCGGGCCGTTGTCCTTGCCGGCGCCGAGCACCATGGTTTCCAGCGCCGCAGCCTGTTCGGCATTCTGCGGAAACAGCAGCTTGACGTGATCGTCGGTGCCCAGGCTGATGAACCCGGCCAGTTCCGGCCCGCCGAGGGTGATGCGGCGCATGCGCGGGGTCAGGTCGACCACGCGCAGGACTTCGAGTTTGCGGCGTTTGATTTCGTGCATCACGCGGTGAATGGTTTGCGTATCGACTGCAGTCATTCGGCTTTCTCCGGGGCAGATTGAACGGCAGGGCCGTCGACGATGGCTTTGGCGGTGTCGTTGAGCAGCGCGGCAACCCGCTGGATTTCTTCCGCGCTCCAGCGTCCGTGGTGCAGTTGCAAGGCGTGGCGCAGGTTGTGCACCGCCTCGTGGATTTCCGGCGGCCGGTCATGGCCGCGCAACGAGCGTTTGCTGACGTCGATGCGCATGCGCACGCCGTCCAGCGCTACCGCTTGTTCGCTTAGGGACAAACGACCGGCGTCGGTCACGCTGTAGCGTTTTTTGCCGGCCTCGGCGTCGCCGCTGATCAAGTCGCTTTCTTCAAGGAAGGTCAGGGTCGGGTAGATCACGCCGGGGCTTGGGCTGTAGGCGCCGTCGAACATGCCTTCGATCTGGCGGATCAGGTCATAGCCGTGGCACGGCTGCTCGGCGATCAGCGCCAGCAGCAACAATTTCAGATCACCGGGGGCGAAGACCCGTGGGCCGCGTCCACCGCGTTCGCGGCCGGGGCGTTTTTCGAAGCCGTCACGGCCGTCGCCGTGTTCGCGGTGATGATGGGGGGAATGATGGTCTCTCATTTTCCTGCTCTCTCGTCGTGTTTAGATACAACTTAAGATATATCTTTAGGCGTTGACAAGGGTTCCTGACCAACGGCGCTCACCTGACCGATCGAATCTGCGGTCGAAAAAACCGGAAAATGATCAAGAAAACGCAGTATTAAATCCCCCGGCAAAGGCGCAGATTAGTGCTGATTCTCTAATATTCCGTTTCGCCCTTTGTTTCCGGGAAAGTGTGGTACATGTCTTACGGAAGTTGCTACCAAGTTGTGGCGCATGCAGTCATTCGGCTGGCGCGCTGTAGCCTGCTTCTTACAGTTGAACAGGAACTTTCCTGAATTTCGCGGTTTTTTCTTTCTCATCTAATAGCGTCCAGGCTACAAGGTCGCAGGACGTTGCCTGCTTACTTTGAAGATAAATTGGTTGAACATTCTTCGGCGTTGAAAGTTAACGGTGAGCACTGACTGCTCGTGACTGTTCAGTTCGCCTTGACTGCTCGACGACTCAACTAATTTATATAAGACAGGTATTCAATGATGCTCAAGAAACTCGCCTTTGCCGCCCCTCTGACTGTCCTGGCCATGAGCGCCTCGATGGCGTTTGCCGCCACTGAAGCCAAGCACTCCATCAGTCTCGTGGCGCACGTGCCGGCTGACGACTTCTATGCGGTGCCGGTGGATGCCGATCTGGTCAACAAGGATCAGGACATGAGCTACAACCCGGCCACCAATTCGATGCGCGAAGTCAACGGGCACTTCGACGTGCTGCACACGGCCGGCAAGGTTCATGCACGTCTGGAAGGTGTGCCGAAGCTGATTGGCGGTAACAACACCATCGACCTGAAAGTCGAACTCAACGGCAAGACGCTGACCACCACTTCGCAGGAAGTGGTCGGTGATACCGAGTCCAATACGCGTTATCGCGCGCCCTTCAAGATCAGCGCTACCGGTGCCAAACCGGCCGCTGGCGATTACACCGGTGTGGTCATGCTGGTCGTCGAACCTTCGGTTTGAGTCATAACGGCAATACCTGACGTTACTTGTCCAGTAACGTAACCGGCCGGCAACTTTGAAGTTGCCCGGCCGGGCTTTTACTTCCGGTAATCAGAGTATTAATCCATGTATCCGATGACGCCCATCGCGGCTGCGCTTGCATTGCTTTTGAGCAGCAGCGTACTGGCGGCGCCGCCTCCAGTCGATAATACCCCGCGAAGTTTGCTGGCTCAGGCGAAAGGTCTTCCGGCGGACTTTGAAGAGCATTTCTTTGATGTGCCTTTGGCGGTTCGTGTCGAACTTGATCAACAACCGCTGGGCGAGGCAATGATTGTATTGTCGCGTGATGATCGCATTACCTTGCTCGACTTCACCGACACCAGTGACAGCCGTATCAGTGCCGCCGAGCGCGAAACCTGGGCCAGTCTCCTCAAATCCGGCGTAGCCCTGGGCAACTGCAGCGGGCAATGCCCCGAGCAACTGCTGGCGGTGCATTACAACCTGGAAAATTCACTGCTCTCGATCGCCACCGAAAACGCCGAGCGCGATCTGCAGACGCAACGCTTCCATGAGCAGCCCGAGGGGGGCAGCAGCGGTCTGATGCTGCGTAATCAGCTGAACCTCAATGGCGGCCAGAACCAGGATCTGGGCGGACGTTTCGGTCTGGAAGCCAGTGCCAGTCTCGGCAACTGGAGCCAGGCCTTCAATATGCAACTGGCGCGCCTCGGCGGGCCGGACACCAAGACCTATCATGCGGTACACGAGCTTTACACCCAGCGCGAACTGCAGGGCAGTTTTTTCCGCCTGGGCTATTTCACCCCTAATTCCGAAGGCCTGACCCGCCAGCCCCGTTCGTTCGGCACCAGCCCCGATACGGCGGTGGGTGTGATGTATGGCAGCTCCGACAGCCTGGCGGTCGACAGCCCGCGGCCCAGCGTCTACCCGATTTTCGTCACGGCCAATCGCCAGGCGTCGGTGGAGATCTATCGCGATGGCCTGCTGATCAATACGCAAGCCGTGCCGGCCGGTTTACAGACGCTGGATACCCGGCCCTTGCCCGGTGGCATCTATGAAGTCGAAGTGCGCCTGATCGAGGATGGCCAGACCACCGCGACTACTCAGGAGCTGGTCTACAAACCGGTGAACTGGCAAAACCTCGACCAGCGCTGGCGCTATAACGTGTTCGCCGGGCAGGAAAGCAAACTGCTGAGCAATTGGGAGGAACAGCAAAGCGGTGATCTCACTGCCGGCGCTGCGCTCAACTACCTGCTGCACCCGCGCGTGATCCTTGGCCTGTCGGCGCGTCAGGTACGCGACACCTTGCAGTACGGCACCTCGATCGACTGGAGCCTGGCCGACAGCATCAGCCTCTTCGCCAATCTCTATCAGACCGAAGACCACGGCACCGGCGCCGATGTGCAGGGCCTGTACAACTATGGCGCCGGCAGTCTGGTGGTCAGCCACAACCGCAGCTGGCTCGATACCCGTAACAGTTACGACACGCTGCCCGACGGTACCCGGGTGCGGCAGCGCAATGTGTTCACCGGCGAAACCAGTAACTCGTCGCTGGCGCTCAACCACCGTATCAGCCGCAAGGATTCGCTGAGTGCGCGGGTCTCGCACAGTACAGGCAACGTCGAAGGCGTGGGCATGGACCTGGGCTGGACGCAGCGCACCGAGCTGTTTGGCAGCGATGCCAACTGGCGGCTGTCGCTGTTCGACCGGCCGGGCAGCTACAGCAGTGGCGAGGCGCGTAATCGCGGGATCGACCTGAGCATCAACATGGCACTGGGCGGGCCGGGGCAGCAGATTTCCGGCAGCATCGGCAGCCGCACCGCCCGCGATGGCGGGCGCGACAACAATGGCTCGATCGGCTATCGCAAGGATCTGCAGAATCACATTCTGCAAAGCGTTTCGGTCACGGCGCTGACCGACACCTACGGCGTCGGTCTTTCGAGCCTGGCCAACTTCCGTACCGACTGGGTCAATGGCGACGGCTTCGTGCAGCGCTCGTCCTACAACGGCAACTTCACCGGTGGCGTTAACCTCGACAGCAGCGTGATCGTCGGCGGTCAGCAACTGGTCATGACCAGCCAGCATCAGGGCCGTGGCGCCGGAATGATCGTCGATGTCGAGTCGGATATCGCCGACATCACCCTGCGCGCCGACGACCTCAGCGGCGGCAGTTCAGCGCTGCGGCCGGGGCGCAATTTCATCCCGCTCACGGCGTACCGCAACAGTTCGGTGGGCTTCGATTTCGAAGGCAATCATGTTCCGGCCGCCAACATCGAACCGTCTCGCGCCCGCTATCACCTGAACAAGGGCGGCGTGGAGTACCGCAAGGTGCGGGTGATGAAAACCGTCACCGTACTCGGACGCCTGCTCGACCCCCAGGGCCAGCCGCTCAAAGGCCATCACGTGATCAATCACGCCAGTCGCGGGGTCAGCGAAGTCGACGGGTTTTTCTCGATGGAGATGCACGCCGGCTCACCGACCCTCGAAGTGCGCTACGCCGATCAACTGCTGTGCCAGTTCCGGCTCGACCCCGACCAACACCGTAGCGAAAACAACGTGCTGATGATCGGCGATTTGCGCTGCTCGCCGGACACGTTGGCCGACGTCACCCAAAAGGCTCACACCGCGGGTTGATCCGGCCTGCTTCAGGAGATTTGCAGACATGAACGTCTCACCCTTGGCTACATACCTGCGTCGCGGGCTGGCCGCTGTTGTGCTGGTCGCCGGCACGGTATCTGCGGCTCACGCCGAACAGGTGTCGATCACCGCCGAGTTCAAGCCGGACTCGTCTTATCCGCACCGCAACAAGTTCCACAACACCACGCCTTCCAGTGGTTACTGCACCTACGATCCGGCGCAGTGCGAGCAGCACGAAATATTCAGCTTGCAGGTGCCGATTCAGTTCAACGCTCGTGCGCCGATTGCGGCGAATCATCCTTCGCCGCGGCAAGGGGCAACGTTTCAGGTACCCGTGCAGTGGCGTGAGCTGACGGTCTATCACGAGACCACCCGCGAGCCAAAAATCGTCAAGGTGCGGATCGTCGGTATCGGTTCGCGCTATGTGACCGAGAATGTGATGAAACTGGTGGAGGGCGCCGAAGACGATCGCAGCGCCCACAACCTGTTGTGGGGCTTGAGTTGGGTCTATGCACCCGCACCCTGTCAGTACAGCGGTGTGGGGTGGTACTCCCCCGATTCGTACTCGTTTTTCTGGAAAACGCCAGCGGCCGCTGCCTCTACCAAACAGGCGAAGTTCGATGTGCCGTGGTTGCGTCTGGAACACCTCGATTTTGCCTATGAACTGGTCACCCCCGATCCGCTGGGCATGTCGTCGGGGGACTACAGCGGTTCGCTGACCTACAGCGTCGGGCCGAATGCGGATTTCGATTTTGGCGATGTGATGTTGCCGTCGAGTTCGTCTCTGACCTTGAATTTCAATCTGAATGTGCAGCACACCCTCAAGGTTGAAATTCCTCCCGGTGGTGAAAAGATCCGCATGGTCCCCGTCGGTGGCTGGCAGAGCTGGCTGCAGGCCGGACGGCGGCCGGTCGGGCTGTTCCGCGACCAGACCTTCAACATCTCGGCGTCATCGCGTTTCAAGATGTCGATAGGCTGCGGCCCAGGATTGAATGGTGAATGCGCGTTGGAGGACCGTGAAGCTAACCGTCGAGTGGAGCTGTTCGTCAGCGTCAGCCTGCCCAACGGGATAACCGACCTTGCCGGCCAGCCTGTGAGGCGCTTGCGACTGAGGCCAGGACTAGGGAATGAGCAGTATTTCAAACCGGGTTTCTACGTGGATCGAACGCCGGGAACCCTGCACTTCGAAGTTCCGCCATATTCGATGGCCGGGATGCTGCAACCCGGTGCGGGAGGCTCGTATTCCGGCATCGTCATTGTGATCTGGGACTCGGATATCTGATGGGCTGCGTATCGATGAGTCGAATCGGCATTGTGTTCAACGACCAAGGAATCAAGGTGATGAAGCGTCTGGTGTTAGCAATGGTTTTGAGCGGGCTGCCCTTTGCCCTGCAGGCCGGCCCGCAGATCAATGTCGGGACGGTCTACGACTATCTCGACGGTGACAAGAGCACGTACCTGAAACGGGTATTCAACAGCGGCGACAGCACTGCATTCGTCAAGGTCAACATTCTCGAAATCCTCTATGACGCCGACGGCACCTCACGGGAAATCGAGGTCAGGAGCCAGGCCGACATGAGCAGTCGAGACGGCCTGATGGCCAGCCCCGCGCGGCTGATCGTGCCGGCCAACGGCATGCAGGGTACGCGTCTGTTGATGATGGGTGAGCGTGACCGGGAGCGCTATTTCCGCGTGCGGTTCATCCCCGTTGTCCCGGAAAAGGAAGACGAATTCGCCGTGTCCGCCGAGGAGCGTGAGCAATACAAAACCACCTTGTCGGCCGGGGTCAACGTCATGACCGGTTTCGGTACGGTGTTCTTTGTGCGCCCGAAAGACAGCCGTTTCGACAGCGTGATCGAAGACACCCCGACAAGCTATCGAGTGCGCAATAACGGCAACACCGTGGTGCTGATCGACGAGTTCCGCAATTGTGCGCTGAAAGACGAAACCGCCTGCGAGCCAACCACCAAACACCATATCCGCGCAGGCAACAGTTTCGAGTTCGACAAGCAGGCCGGACGTGAATACCGCTTCAATCTGGTGGAAGGCGACAGCAAGAAGTCCCTGCGCGTAGCCGGCCTCTCATCACGGGGTGACCTGAGATGATCAAGCCATCGTTGATGACTCTGTGCGCGGGCGTTCTGATCCTGTTCAGCGCGGAATCGTTTGCGGCACGCGAAGAGCACCGGTTCGAGGTGTCGGTGGATATTCCGACGCTGGGTTTTTATGTGATACCGGCCGAAACGGACTGGATTCATCGTGAACAGATTCTGCCGTGGAATATCAGCACCAAGAGCCTCGGCGGAATGCGCAAACACTTCGACCTCAGGCACGACACCAGTGCCATCGAGGCCCGCCTGGAGAACGTAGCGTTTCTGTCCAATGGTCGCGAGGAGCAGAACATTTATCTGCGCGTCAGCTTCGCCGATACCGTGCTGACTCACGAGACGCCGCGTCAGGTGGTTTCTGCAGAGCAGGCCAGGGCCGGCGGGCGTTATGCGCTGGAGATCCAGCCGATCACGCCCGCCGGCGGCTACAAGCCGGGGAATTACTATGGCAACGTGCACCTGATCTTCAATGCGGCGGCGCCCTGAGGTGGCCCGGCCTGCCCGATGTGCAACGGGCAGGCCGGCACGCCGTTATCAAAGCCCGGCGCGGGTCAGGGCTTCACGGGTCAGGCGACGCGCGAGCTCTTTTTCGTCATCCGCCAGATCGACCAGCAGCCGCTCGAACAGCGCGTCGCTGATCGGTTCTTCATTGAACACCACGGTTGCCGGCGCCGGCAGATCGTTCATCAACGTCTTGAGCTGTTCGCGCAAGGCTGCGCGTTCCTCGGCCACGGTCGATTGCACCCACTGGCGCTGGATCTCGCGCAGCGATTCAAGGGCTTCGTAGCGGTGCTGGAACAGACGCTTGTTGCTTTCCAGGCGCACGGGATAGCGCTCGCTCAAATACTCTTTCCAGAAGTCGAGCTCAAGCATCTGGTTGACCAGGCCATCACCTTCACCCAGCGCCAGTACCGTGTCGCAGGCCTGATCGATCATCGCGTCAGTGACGCCGGACACCGCCCGGTACAGCATGCCCTCGGACTGCCAGGGCAAGCCGAGACGTTTGGCCAGGCCGGTCTGGTAGGCCAGATAAACTTCCACGTCGTCGGGATTGCCGCCACGGCTGGCGACATCGGCCCGGGCGATTTCGTTGACCTGTTCCAGGCGCGCCGCGCCTTTGGCCAGCGTCACCAGTTTCAGTTCCAGTTCCTTCGGCTCGACCGAATAGGCATGCGCCTCGTAGGCCAGCACGTTCACCCCCATGTGGTTGAACAGCTGCGTACCGGCATCGGCGCAGTCCACCGGCGCCACCACCATGGTGAACAGTTTTTCGCGCAAGCGACTGTCGACGTGCACGGCGTCGAGCATGCGCCAGACGCGTTGCATCAACTGCTCGCGCGCCGTTCCGCCAGCGCGGAAATCGGCAAACTCACGCACGCTGAGCAACGTCGCCATGAACGGTGCGGCCATGGGATCTTCCACCAGCTCTGTCCACGGTGTTTCGCGATCAATGCCCCAGCCCGGCACGTCGGACCAGTAGTCGGCGCCATAGTTGGAGATGATCGAGGTGCCCGGGATGGCGACCGGCATGATCGGCTCCGGTGGCAGTGCCATCGAACGGCGACTGTCCTGGTAACGCAACTGGTTGAGATCAGACAGGGCCGCGACGTCCAGACGTGTGCGCGCCACCAGCCATTGCCCATCGGAACCGCTCGGCACGTCGGGGATTACCGTCAGCGGGTTGCCGCGCAGATCGAGCAGCAGACCGCGTGGCCGAGGCTTGGCCAGAATGCCGTCCGGCCAGGTGGTCAGGCCGGTGTTCTTCAGCGCCACCACTTTGAGGCGCGGCATGCGTGACAGATCAGGCGACAGCCCCAGCGGGTTGTCGTCCATTCTCAGCACTTCGAGGTAGGTCAGGCTGCCCAGCCGTTCGACGGCGGCGCGGTCCAGCACAATGTGGTTATTGTTCAGACGCAGACGTTCGAGGCGGGGCATCGTGCTCCCGATGCGGTCCGGCAAGCGCGTCAGCTCGCAGTATTTGGCACTCAGCTCGACCACGTTCGGAAAGTCTTTGAGCAGGCCGTTGGCGTCGGGGGAAAACCGCGCGTTGTCGAGGTTGAGCAGCGTGACCTTGTCGAGAAACTTCTTCAGCGGTGGACGCTTCGCCCACCAGGTTTCCAGATTCGTGGAGAGCAGTTCCCGCGAGAGGTCCAGCGCATAGGCCGACGGATCGGCGCGGTTGCCCAGGTGCGCGTTTTTGCGTTCGAAGCAGTTCAGCAGACTTTCGTAGATATGCAGCCCGCCACCGTCACGGAACCCCTGACTGCCCGGCCCCCAGCTCTCCGGTTGCTGATAGCGCCAGCGATGGACGATGACCCGCAGTTCATCGAGTTCATCTTCATGTGCCTCGATGGCCTTGAGCGGCTCGCCGCGTTCGGTCAGGGCATTGGCAAACGCTTCGACCTCGCTCGGGCTGAAATGCGGATGCAGATCCTGGATGCGTTGCTCCAGCGTGGCGGCATTGCGGCTCAGGCCCGGGCCGCGCACCAGAAACAGGGTGTTGTATTCAGCGATCGGGCGGATCGGCGGACTGGCGAGTAGCGTGCGCCGCTCGCTGGGGGCCTGGGTTCTGGCGATGATCCACTGCTTGAACGGTTCGATGTCGTCGGTTCGATACCCCAGGGCACTGCGGCCATCGTGATTGATTGCCTGCAGGAATGCCTCGTACAGGCCACTGGCAGGGTGGATCGGCAGGTCCGCGCCATCGCGCACTTGATAGCGATCGGCAGCGACCCGCACCAGCACCCGGACGCGCTCGGCGACCGCAGCACCGGCTTCGCAGCGCAACTCGCCATCGAACGTGCCTTCACGGATTTCAATCCGCAGCGCCCCGAAAGTATCGCTGTAATGCCGCAGCGCGCCGAGGATCAGCCGTTCGCTGTCGATATTGCTCAGGGCTTCCTGCTGCAAACCCTGGGCGGCGCGCACGGACTGCAATTCAAACTGCACCTCGCGGGCGGTCGTGCGCAAACGCAAGGGCAAACGACGTTGCGCCGTGGCTTGCTGCTGTTCCAGCGGCCGGGCATGAGACACCACCCGTTCGGCGAGAACCGGCGTCAACTGTGGACAATCCACCAGCACCTGGCTGGCCGCCGGCGACAGTGGCGCGTCGGGCTGCACCGGACGCGCCGGGCCAAGTCGATCCAGCGTGTCGCTGAGCAATGGCGGCGGCGAGGTGTTGTCGACGTGCATGCGGCGCAGCATGTCCTCGTCAGTGCCGGTCAGCAGGCGCATGTGCTCCAGTTGCGCGTCGCTGAAACCATCGGTGCGATGGCCGATGCGCCGCATCAGTTTTCGCCCGTCCCACAGACGCGGGTTTTCCGTTTCACAGACCCAGGCCCCGTCGGCGTTGTGCGCAAGCGTCGGTGCGTAGGCCCGGGGACGTCGCGGATGGCGCAGGCGGTGTTTCCCGGAAGCCGGATCCTTGGTCACCTCGAACAGGTGTTGATCCAGGCGCAACAGGTGTTTGTCCCCCAGCGTATGAACGCCGTGCGCATCGGGGCGGGCCGGGCTCGGCAGGGTTTGTTCCGGCAGACGATAGGGCGCCAGATCCGGATTCCACAGGCGGGTCTGGCCATCGGCCAACTGCACCGGTTTCAGGCCTTCGACAAACGACGACAGCTTGACCCGTGCGACACGTCCCAGGCTGGCGCCAGCGGCGAAGGCGCCGAGCTGGACGATGCTTTGCAGCACGCCGATGGCTTGCTCACCCGCTTCGGCCAAGTGCCCTTCGGCCATGTCGACGATGCCTTCAAAGACGCCGTCGAGCAGTTGATACGTGGTGTAGGCCAGCATCAATTCGCCGAGCCCCGGCACCAGCGGGGTCACCACCAGCAGCGCCACGTTGAAGATGTCCGAGAGGATTTTCCCCAGATTGTCCCACCAGGCCCAGCGGGCCATGCGGTCGGCATACTCGGTGGAAATGGCGATCTCCCGGGCGTCATTGAAAATCTTGTTGAGCTTCTGCTGGTGGAAGTAAGCCCAGAGACTGCCGGTGTAACGGGTATCGCGGTCGTCCTGGACTTTTGTCAGGCGAAAGCGCAGGTCGGGGTGATCCACAGGCGTTTCGCGCCAACTGGGTAGGTGGGTTCCCGGCGGTACGGCGTGCCATTTCACGGTGCTCAGGCGGGCGTTCAACCCTGCAAAAAAATGCCCGCGTTGCTGATGGTTGACGAACTGGCTGAAAAACCGCTGATAGCTGCCGGCAGCGTCGCGGTCGCGCAGTTGCCGCGTCAGTTCCGCCATGAAGTCCAGCGCCGAGGGGTATTGTTTGAGCGGGTGTTCCGGGTCATGGGGCACATAGACAATCACCGGGACCGGGGCGTTGGCGGTGTCCACGTCAGGGGCGATGAGGGTGATACCGGTCAGCGCCGTATCCATCATGGCGAGGTTGTAGTAGTTGATGGCGCGCCCGCGCCAGCGCAGGTTGCGCCGATCATCGAGCATGCCCTGGATGACCTCGTAGGCGTCGCGGTCAATGTCCTTTTTCGCCAGGGCCAGTTGGGCACAGACGCTCAATGTACTTTTCTGGCTGAAGATGACCCGGTACTGCAAAACCTGGCGGGCCACACGGTTGCCCGAGCGCAGAAAATCGTTGAGATGCTGCTCGTATCGGGCGCCGATATTCAGCTCGCGGCACAGTGACTTGAACTGCTCGATACTCACTTTGTGCTTGAGCGGCCTGACCGTGAAGTGGCCGTTGGCATCGGGGCGGGTAATGAACTCCGAGGCCGGGCTGAACGCTTCATCACGGGAAAAATTATGCAATGCAGCGTCGAGCAGCGAGACGGTCCGGCTGGTGGTTGCACCGGCAAAGTCATGGGCCCACCACGCGCTGTTGACGGGGGCGTACAGGCGCAGCCAGGTGTTCTCGACGTCGTCCTCGACGCCGAAGCGCTGTCGCAACGCCTGCTGTAATAACGGTTTGGCGAAGGCGTAGACGTCTTGCAGACTGCTCAAGGCCTTGTCCACGTCGTTTTGTGCTTTCCAGGCATTTTGCATCTGCTGTTGCAGACGCCGATGTTCGGCGTCCGATACCTCTTGATACCAGGCCGGCAGTTTCAGTCGGTGCAGCTGCAATTCATTGACCCGCTTTGCTGAGCTTGCGCGCAGCCAGGCCGGGATGGCTTTTTCGATCGTCTGATAATGAACACTGACATCCGGTGAAACGAGGGGCGCCGTGCGTGGCGGTTGCCCCTGCGGGGAAAGGGTGGGCATTGCTGGATCGTCCTTGATCAAAAATGGAGCGATCAGCCTAGGCAAGGACAGTGGGCGAAAAAAGCGCAAATACCCGGTTGAAAGCGCCGGGGTTGCGTACGGAGCCTTCGAAAAACACGGAGGGAAAAATACACAGTTACCACCACGCCACGCTGCTTTCGTGGCTTACCGGGCGGCGGTGACCTCCGGCGCCTGGCACAGCGTGTGCGTGCCCGGTTGCAGGTATGGCGAAAGGATCGGCGCCATGCCCTTGAGCACTTGCACCGGCAGTGCCGAGGTGAACTTGAAGTTCTCCGCCGAGCGTCCGGGGACGAACGCGGTGAGCGTGCCGAAGTGGTTGTTGCCGATGTAGAACACGAAGGTCGCGGTACGGTTGATCGACTTCGAACTGAGGATGCGCCCGCCGGAGCCGATGGCTTCGATGCGGTTGTCGCCGGTGCCGGTCTTGCCGCCCATCACCAGCGGGGTGCCGTCGGCGGTTTTGAAACTGCCGGACACCCGTTTCGCCGTACCCGAGTCCACCACTTGTGAAAGAGCCTCGCGCATCGCTGTGGCGACCTCCGATGGCATCACCCGTTTGCCCACATGCGGGTCGTTGGTCAGACGCGTTTCATACGGGGTGTCTGCAGCAAAGTGCAGGCTGTCGATGCGCAGGGTCGGCATGCGCACGCCGTCGTTGAGGATGGTGCCGATCAGTTCGGCCAGCGCGGCAGGACGATCGCCGGAGCTGCCGATGGCGGTGGCCAGCGACGGCACCAGATGGTCGAACGGATAGCCGACTTTCTGCCAGCGCTGGTGGATTTCCAGGAACGCTTCGATCTCGAGCATGGTGCGGATGCGGCTGTCACGGGCGCCCTTGTGCTTGCTCTTGAACAGCCAGCTATAGACTTCCTGGCGCTCGAACTGGCTGGCCTTGACCACCTGGCTGAAGGTGGCGTCCGGGTTGTGCAGCAGATAGCCCATCAACCACAGGTCCAGCGGATGGACCTTGGCGATGAAGCCCTGATCCGGCAGATCGTAGGTGCCCGGGCCGTAGGCGTCGTACAACCGGATCAGGCGATCGTCGGTGAGTTTCTCGGTGAGCTTGGCGCCTTTGAGGTGGGCGCGCACGAAGCTGTTGAAGTCTTCCTGACTGGCATTGGGCAGCAGATAACGATGCACCGCGGCCATGCGGATCGGGGTCGGGCGCATGCTGTCGAGGAAGGTGTCGAGGCGCGCCTGGGTGTCCTTGTTCTTGTACTTCTTCCAGAACTTGAGCAGGAACGAGGTGCCTTCGCGGTCAGCGAAACTGGCCAGGTATTCCTGACGTCGCGGATCGCGGTCGTCTTTGAGCAGTTCGGCGCTGCTGTTGGGGCCGGAGTAGGTGACGTAGCGCACCACGTCGCGCATCAGGCGAATGAATGGCAGGTTGATCGACTCGCGCAGCGCATCGCGCAGAGTCGGCAGGCGGCCGTTGTCTTCCTTGCGAAAGTTGTGGAACACATGCAGGCCGCCACCGGTGAAAAACGCCTCGCCGGGGCTGGCCGAATATTTGCGGTCGAGCGCGGCGCCGAGCATTTTCGACAGATCGTGGTCCTTGTTCTGGATCAGGTAATCGATCACCCACTGGCTGAGGCGGTCCTGATCCGGTACTTCGACCTTCTTCAGTTCCGGCACGCTCATGGCGCCGTACTTGTCGTGCAGTTCGGAGATGATCTGCAGGTAAGTCGTCAGCACGCGCATCTTCGCCGTCGAGCCGAGCTCCAGCTTGCTGCCTTCGTTGATGTCGAACGGCTGGTCGGTGCTGTCGGTCTGCACGCGCACCCGCGAGCCGTCCGGGGTCAGCTCGAACAGGGTGAAGCTGTAACGCACCTGGGTGGTGCTGGTGGGGGTGAGCAGGCGTTCGCCAATCAGGCCGATCTGCCCGGCAAACGTGGGATCGGCGAGTTTTTTCAGGTAATCGGTGGCCTGGGTCTGCAACTCGCCCTGCAAGGTGCTGGTGGCTGAGAGGTCGAGGCGATCAAGGTCGTACAGCGGACGGTTGAGCATACTCGCCAGACGGCTGCGGGCGACGCTGATGCCCTTGTTGGTTTCGATCGGCTGAAGGGTCGGCTGGGTCTGCCAGTCGCGGTAAGTGACCTTGCTCGCCAGTGCGGCATCGGCCAGCGCGCTGTCGATCACGCCGCCCTGTTTGAGCAGGCGCAAGTGGCTGTCGGTGAGGTCGGCGAGTTCTTCGCGGCCCTTGGTCAGGTAATGCGAAGGGCGGCGCTGGGCGATCATCAGCGAGAGCATTTCGCGCAGGGCCAGGCCTTTGTCGGCCATGGTTTTCGCATCGGTGGCCGGGCTGTTCAGCTGTGCATTGGCCTGGTTGAAATCGCTGCCGTACCAAACCCGCAAACCTTCAGCCATGCCGTGTACTTCACCGTGCCCCGGTACAGCGGAAAGCGGCACGCTGTTGAGGTAGTCGCGGATGATGTTCTGCCGTGCGCCGAGGGTTTCGGGGCCGGGTTGATAGGCGCGCACGCTGGCGGAGATCATCTGGCGGATCTTCTCGGCGCCAGACACCGTCAGGCCATCGGGCGAATGCCGGTACTTTTCCAGCTGTGTCGCCAGGGTGCTGCCGCCCGCCGATTGCCCCGGCAGGTGCAGCAACTTCGCTACCTGCGACCACGCGGCCATGCCGAAACGCGGCCAGTCCACCGCCGGGTTGGCCAGCGGTTGTTTGGGGTCGAGCAGAAAGCGGTTTTCGATGAACAGCAAACTGCTGACCACCACCGGCGGAATCGCCGCAAAACTCGAATACAGCTGCTGCGGGTACTTGTACTGATACAACGGCGCAGCGCGGCAATCGGTGATCGACAGCCCGGCCTGGATCTTTTCCGAATAGGGCACGAACAGGCCCTTGTCGGTGTAGCTCAGCAGCGCGGGTGAAAATCGTGTCTGCTCGGTGATCACGTAATTGCGCTTGAGCAGGCGTGGCAGGAATTCATCGAGAGAGCTGTAGCCCAGACGCAGATCGAACGGCCCGTTGCCCGGATAGCGGATCGCTTCGCTGGGACCGGGCTCCAACTGATATTTGAGCGAGGCGGCGTACTGGCTCAGCTCCCGGGACTGGAAACGCGAGGTACGCATCTCCTTACTCGCGGCCAGACCCACCACGATGGCGATAATCAGCAGCAATAACCAGAACGCCTTCCAGCCATGCCGGCTGCGGCGTTTTTGGGGGGGAACAGGCGCTTCATCCACACGTTCAGTCGGAACCACGGCTTTACTCGAATCGGTTTGCCACAAAGCGCCCATAGTCGATTGATCCATTCACGCAGATTGATCGGACTTGACTGAAGCTTAGACGGTGGTTGGTGATGGGGAAAAAAAAGTGCGGGGAAGCCATCTGAACAAAACTGGAGTCGCTGGCTATTTTGAGTGGAGGTTAACTGTGGTGAGGGGATTTATCTGTGGTGAGGGGATTTATCCCCGATGGGGCGCGAAGCGGCCCCTGAACAAGGGGCTACGCATTTTAATAGCTGGGCCTGCTGCGCAGTCCATCGGGGATAAATCCCCTCGCCACAGATAAGTCCCCTCACCACATTCAAATCTCCTGACCACAGATGAATTGACATGATTGAGTTTAGGTAATGGACCTAGAGCCAGCAGGCGTCCCAAAGCGGGTAGTCGCCAATCCGCTCTACCAATCCCGCCCGTAGCGGATTGGCGATGATGTACCGGGCGAATGGTTTCAAGTCCTCACCATCACGGATAGCGCGGTCGTGGAAACCGGTTTGCCACAATCGACCGCGCCGACCGGTTTTCCTGTTAACGGCTTGGGTGCAGCGCGCCTTTACCGCGCCAATGACTGTGCCAAGGTTGTCGCTTTTCAACTGCATCAACCAATGAAAGTGATCAGGCATGACCACCCAGGCGATGGACTCCACTAAGCCTTGTTCATGGGCGTGGCGGAACTCTGTAACCAATAATCGGCCGGTGCGCCAGTCGGAAAATACGGGTTGGCGGTCATATACAACTGAAGTAACGAAATAGGCTCGGTCTGTTTCGGAATGTCGGCCTAAACGAAGACGGTAAGTATTTGGTTTGACTGGCATGTTCGCTCCCTGCGTTCAGTCATCAAGGCCTGAAGGCTAGTGGCGGATTACTTGAGCCGGGTCTGTAAATGCCGTAGGAATTTTCGTTTTTCAGGCGGGGCGGGGAATATTGACGTCACGTGTGGCGAGGGGATTTATCCCCGATGGGGCGCGAAGCGGCCCTGACCAAGGGTGATCACATTTTAAGAGCTTGGGCCTGCTGCGCAGTCCATCGGGGATAAATCCCCTCACCACAGAAAGCTTTCAACGCAATAGGCCATATGAACTGAGGAGTACCGGTTTAGAGCTCTTTAATCTTCAATACCACCAAAGCAGGGCCATGACGGTGCACCATCATCGTGCAATACTCGCCGGGATTTTTTGTGGTGAATATTCCTACGCATATCAGGTAATATCTCTCCGCAAAGCGGCTTTTTGCCGAGACTTCTAGCTGAATGTTGTCACTTATAGAGTGAAAAGCCCTGTGACAAGCTTTCTATACTGCACGCCCCGCTGATCTTGCAGGCAGGGTCCTGCATGACGTGTCTGCCCACGAAGCAGGCGCGGTGTCGGGAAGCTGAGGCCTATCGGTCGAGGCTTCGACACACGGTGGTCATATCCAATAACAAGACGAGGTTGTATCCCTATGCCAGTCGGCAATCACCTGCCCCATGGCGAGACCGCTCACGGCGGCCCGCTTAAACGCGAACTCGGCGAACGGCATATTCGCCTGATGGCACTCGGTGCCTGTATCGGCGTCGGCCTGTTTCTCGGCTCGGCCAAGGCCATTGAAATGGCCGGCCCGGCGATCATGCTGTCGTACATTCTCGGCGGCCTGGCGATCCTGGTGATCATGCGCGCCCTCGGCGAAATGGCTGTACACAACCCGGTGGCCGGCTCGTTCAGCCGCTATGCCCAGGACTACCTCGGCCCGCTGGCGGGCTTTCTCACCGGCTGGAACTACTGGTTCCTGTGGCTGGTGACCTGCGTCGCGGAAATCACCGCCGTTGCCGTGTACATGGGCATCTGGTTCCCCGATGTACCGCGCTGGATCTGGGCCCTCGCGGCGCTGATCAGCATGGGCTCGATCAACCTCATCGCGGTAAAAGCCTTCGGTGAATTCGAGTTCTGGTTCGCCCTGATCAAGATCGTCACCATCATCGCCATGGTCATCGGCGGCGTCGGCATCATTGCTTTCGGTTTCGGCAACGACGGCGTGGCGCTGGGGATTTCCAACCTGTGGGCCCACGGCGGCTTCATGCCCAACGGCGTGACCGGTGTGCTGATGTCCCTGCAAATGGTCATGTTCGCCTACCTCGGTGTCGAGATGATCGGCCTCACCGCCGGTGAAGCGAAGAACCCGCAGAAGACCATTCCCGATGCGATCGGCTCGGTGTTCTGGCGCATTCTGCTGTTCTACGTCGGCGCGCTGTTCGTGATCCTGTCGATCTACCCGTGGAACGAAATCGGCACCCAGGGCAGCCCGTTCGTGATGACCTTCGAGCGTCTGGGCATCAAGACCGCCGCCGGCATCATCAACTTCGTGGTGATCACTGCGGCGCTGTCGTCGTGCAACGGCGGCATCTTCAGCACCGGGCGCATGCTCTACAGCCTGGCGCAGAACGGCCAGGCCCCGGCCGGTTTCGCCAAGACCTCCAACGGCGTGCCGCGTCGGGCATTGCTGCTGTCGATTTTCGCGCTGCTGATCGGCGTGCTGCTCAACTACCTGGTGCCGGAGAAAGTCTTCGTCTGGGTCACCTCGATCGCCACCTTCGGCGCGATCTGGACCTGGGTGATGATCCTGCTGGCGCAACTGAAATTCCGCAAAGGCCTGAGCGCCAGCGAACGTGCCGGCCTGAAATACAAGATGTGGTTGTACCCGGTCAGCTCGTACTTCGCGCTGGCGTTTCTGGTGCTGGTGGTCGGCCTGATGGCGTACTTCCCGGACACCCGCGTGGCGCTGTATGTGGGGCCGGTGTTCCTGGTGCTGCTGACTGTGTTGTTCTACGTGTTCAAGCTGCAGCCGACCGGTGAAACGCAGGGTGCGGTGCGTTCGGTTTCGTAAGTCGACAGTACGGTGATACACAAGCCCCGGCCCATTGGTCGGGGCTTTTTTCATGGGCGCTTCAGAAGCTGTAACCGCCGGTCTGAAAGCGCGATACAAACCCAGAAGCAAGGCTCAAACCTGTATCACTCAGCAATCCCGCGCGGCAGTGAACCGAGGCGCGCACATGAGAACGAGCGCATTTCTCCAACGAGAACTCAGTCAGCGTCAGGTCGCGCTGTTCTTCCTGCTGGCTACCGCGTTGTACGTCCTGCCCCTGATCCTCGCCGACTTCCCCTACATCGACGACAACTGGCGCACGCTGGCCGCCGGCAATGCCTGGGCCGGGCAGGGGCGATTGTTTGCCGACTGGTTTTATCAAGCGCTGACGTTCACCGGCGCCGCGCCGAACATCTTTCCGTTGCCGCTGTTGCTCGCCGTCGTAGCGATGAGCCTGGCCCTGACGCGCCTGACCTTTCACTACTTTGCAGAACCGACGCTGGCCTGCTGTCTGGTGCCGTTGCCGCTCTGGTACAACCCGTTCCTGTTGCAGAATCTGTCCTATCAATACGACGGCCCGATCATGGCCCTGAGCATGGTCGCGGCGATCTACGCCATCACGTTCGAAGGTTCATCGCGGGTGCAGCGCTGGCTGGTGCCGGCGGCGTTGCTGGCGCTGGCAATCGGTCTTTATCAGATCAGCTTCAATGTGTTTCTCGGGCTGTGTTGTGTCGAGTTGATCAGGGCTGTTCAGCGGCGAACTCAGTGGCCGGAGATTCTGCGGATGCTGGGCTGGAAACTCGCACAAGCGGGCCTGGGCATCCTGATCTACAGCGCCACGGCGTACCCATTCATGGAAACGTTGCGAAAAACGGATCTGTTGAACCTGGACGCCGATCCGCTGTTGCAGATCGGCATCAATTTCGCTCGGATCCTGGATAAAGTTGCGCTGTTGTTTCACGGTGGCTACCCGTGGGTTTTCGCTGCGCTGGTGTTGTGTGCGATCGCCGGCTGTGTGCGCCTGATTCAGTACCGCCAGAACCGTTGGTCAACCCTGTTGCTGTGCTTGCTGACGCTGCCAGTGCTGGTCTTGCTGGTGCCGGGGATCACGCTGCTGTTCCGTGACTTCAATGAGGGCGCGCGCACCCTGATGGGGTTCGGCGTGTTGTTGCTGGGGTTGTTCTATCTGTCTCACGTTGCGTTGGCATCCGCGCACCGTCGCTTGCCCTTGCTGCTGATCATTGCGCTGCTGGCGACTCTCTCGCTGTCCTTCGCGTATGGCCGGGTGCTGAGCCTGCAGAAAACCTTCGCCAACAGCGCGCTGTACAGCCTGAGCCACGACATCGCCGCCCATCGCGAGTTGCGTGAAGCCAAGCGGATCTATCTCTCGGTGAGCTACTCCGAGCGCTGGCTGGCCAGTGCGACCGGTTCATTCAAACGGCTACCGGTTCTGAAGTATTTGCTCAACGTCGACTACTTCATGCTCGCGGAAAATCTGCCGTCAGCAGGCATTACCAACGTGGTCGCCGAACGCGAACGGCGCAATGCCACCCGCGTCGGCTATCAGGGGTTTCCAGCGCTGGTGGACAGCCTGTATTACCGGATTTACCTGATTGGCGATTACGGTTTCATCGTCATGAAAGAGCCGCCGCCTCACCGCCTGCTCAGTTGGTGACGACGCTCAGGCTGCCGCCACTTCCTGCGGCTCAAAGCTGTCTGCTCGCGCCATCTGCCACATCCGCGAATAGAACTCGCCATTCACCTCACCCGTGAGCAATTCCCCCGGTTTCAGAAACACATGCAACTGCGAAAACAGTTTGATCTCGGTCGCCGACATGCGGCGCACCAGGTGCTTGGCCGACAGTTGCGACGGATGCTCAAGGCCTGCGGCGGCGAGCATTTCTGCCAGCGCCTTGAGCGTGTTGCGGTGGAAGTTGTAGACGCGCTGAGCCTTGTCCGGGACGACGAGGGCGCGTTGGCGCAGAGCGTCCTGGGTGGCGACGCCGGTCGGGCATTTGTTGGTGTGGCAGCTTTGCGACTGGATGCAGCCGATGGCGAACATGAAGCCGCGCGCCGAGTTGGCCCAGTCGGCGCCGATGGCCAGCACGCTGGCGATGTCGAAGGCACTGACGATCTTGCCGCTGGCGCCGAGTTTGATCTTGTCGCGCAGGTTCAGGCCGACCAGGGTGTTGTGCACAAACAGCAGGCCTTCGCGCATCGGCACGCCGATGTGGTCGGTGAATTCGACCGGTGCGGCGCCGGTGCCGCCTTCCTTGCCGTCGACCACGATGAAATCCGGCAGAATCCCGGTTTCCAGCATGGCCTTGGCGATGCCCATGAACTCCCACGGATGCCCGAGGCAGAACTTGAAGCCCACCGGTTTGCCGCCGGACAGTTCGCGCAGTTGCTGGATGAAATGCATCATTTCGATCGGCGTGGAAAACGCGCTGTGGCGTGACGGCGAGATGCAGTCTTCGCCCATCATGATGCCGCGGGTGTCGGCGATTTCCTGGGTGACCTTGTGCTTGGGCAGGATCCCGCCGTGACCGGGTTTGGCGCCTTGGCTCATCTTGATTTCGATCATCCGCACCTGCGGATTCTGCGCCTGGGTGGCAAAGCGCTCCGGGTCGAATCGGCCATCGCTGGTGCGGCAGCCGAAGTAGCCGCTGCCCAGTTCCCAAGTCAGGTCGCCGCCGTGTTCCCGGTGATACGGGCTGATGCTGCCTTCGCCGGTGTCGTGGGCGAAGTTGCCGAGCTTGGCGCCCTGATTCAGCGCGCGGATGGCGTTGGCGCTGAGCGAGCCGAAGCTCATCGCCGAGATGTTGAACACCGAGGCCGAATACGGCTGGGTGCACTGCGGGCCGCCGACGGTGACGCGGAAACCGCTCGGGTCGCTCAACGGCGCCGGGCGCATCGAGTGGCCGATGAATTCGAAGCCCGATTGATACACGTCGATCAGCGTGCCGAAGGGTTTGTCGGCGCTTTCATTTTTCGCCCGCGAGTACACCAGCGAACGCTGGGCGCGGGAGAAGGGCAGGGCGTCGCTGTCGGATTCCAGCAGGTACTGGCGGATCTCCGGGCGGATGCCTTCGACCAGATAGCGGATGTTGCCCAGGATCGGGTAGTTGCGGCGCACCGCGTGCGGGCTCTGCAGCAGGTCGAACAGACCGAGCAGGCTCAGCACGCCGGTGACGGCGGTGATCGGCCACAGCCAGTCGTGTTCGAGAAAGGGCAGGCTGGCGAGGGTGAAAATCACGCAGACGGCAAAGAAGGCGTAGCGGCTCAGGAGTGACAGGCTCATACGGTTTCCTTGGTTCGGACTCAATGGTTTGCAAACCTGTGGCAGCAGGCGGGCCTGTTGAAGAGATTTATTGTGGTGAGGGGGTTCATCCCCGATGGGTGGCGAAGCCGCCCCAAAACCATTCACTGCGGTTTAACTGAAAGACCGCATGCATAGACTTGGGGCTGCTGCGCAGCCCATCGGGGATGAATCCCCTCACCACAGAGAATCTGTCGACACAGGAAAGCATTTCCACGCGTTATCAGGCGTTCTGCGCCTGGAGAAAAATCGAAAACAGCTCCGACTGGGATTTGATCCCCAGCTTGCTGTACATGTGTTTCTTATGGACTTTCACGGTTTCTACGGAGATTTCCAGCTTACGGGCGATTTCTTTACTGGAGCAACCGCTGAGCATCAAACGCCCGACATCCAGCTCCCGGGCGGTTAGTTGCGCACCCTTGAGTTGTTGCACCGAGGCTTCCAGCTGCACGCGCCAGTCGGCCGCAGCTGGCGCGGCAGCGAGGGCCACGGTCTGGTTGATCTCGTACGGCAGGCGCTGACGCAACAGGCCCAGCACCCACGGCTGGATCAAAGACAGCAAAGCGATCTGTTCGCCAGTGAAACGTTTTTCACTGCCCAGCGACAGGCACAACGTGCGCTCGCCTTCGAGTTGACAATTGAACTGGATTTCGTCGGCGACCACATTCAGACGAAAGTATCGCTGGTAATACTCGGTCAGCTCGAAATGCTCCGGCGCCACCTCGGACAGGCGATACAACCCGGTGCGCGACTGCTCGCGGCAGGCGATGTAGAACGGGTCGAGCAGGTACAACCCGCGCAGATAATCCTGAAACAGCGGGTCGGGACTGCCGTCCTCGCCGGGGCATTCGGCGAACACCTGCGGGTGCTGATCGGCACTGAACAGCAGCACCACCCAACTATCGAACGCCACGTACTGGTCGAGCAGACGCACCAGTTGCGCCCAGAAATTCGGCTTGTCCAGCGCGTCGATCAGTTGCCCGACGGCGCGGTGCCAGGTGATGTCATCAAACGAAACGGTCATGGATCTACCCCTATCGGGTTACCCCGGCCGCGTGATTCCCTGGCCGGTTGCTTGCTGCGCATACTGGCCCACAGACAGCCACCGGGCAATCTTTCGGCGCCCGCTGCCCATCACAAGGAATTCTCATGAAAGTCGAACTCGCCCAACTGGCGGGCCGTGACAAAGACACGGCGTACAACCTCGAACGTGCCCTCGCGGCGATTGCCGCATGCGCGGCCGACACGCAATTGATCGTGTTCCCGGAAACCCACCTGATGGGCTTTCCGAGCGCCGACACTGTGGCGCAGATCGCCGAGCCGCTGGATGGCCCGACCGTCCGCGCGGTGCTGGCCGCCGCCCGCGAGCGCAACATCGCTGTGGTGATCGGCATGGCCGAAAACGACAACGGTCGCTTCTACAACACCACCCTGCTGATCACCCCCGAAGGCATCGCGCTCAAATATCGCAAGACCCACCTCTGGGCTTCGGATCGCGGCGTGTTCGAACCCGGCGACCGCTATGCCACTTGCGAGTGGAACGGCGTGCGCGTCGGCCTGCTGATCTGCTACGACATCGAGTTCCCCGAATCCGCCCGCGCATTGGCGCAACTGGGTGCCGAATTGCTGATCGTGACCAACGGCAACATGGACCCGTACGCCCCGACGCACCGTACCGCAATCATGGCCCGCGCCCAGGAAAACCAGGCGTTTGCGCTGATGGTCAACCGCGTCGAGGCCGGGGATGACGGTTTGATGTTTGCCGGCGGCAGTGCGCTGGTGGATCCGTTGGGGGAATTGCTGTTCGAAGCGGGGCGTGAGGAAGGGCAGTTCAGCGTCGAGCTGGATTTCGACCGGTTGGTGATTGCGCGCAAGGATTACCACTACCTGGATGATCAGCGTTTGAAACTGCCGGGGGAGGTGGTGGAGCGGGAGGGTGGGGGCCGGGAGCTTTTGATTCCTGCCTGTTGACCGCTGCCCTCACCCTAACCCTCTCCCGGAGGGAGAGGGGACTGATCGAGGTGTTCTTTTGAAGTACATCGACCTGAAATACCCAGTCGAACTCAGGATCTGAAAATCATGGAGATCTGCTCCCTCTCCCCCTCTCCCCCTTGGGGAGAGGGCTGGGCGGGGGGCGTTCCGATGAGGGGTGGATTTTGACTCTGACGCACCTTTGAGTTTTACCCAAAACAACAAAGCCACACCCGAAACATACGCCGAACTCGGCTCTGCCATAAATCCAATAACATTCGGAGTAAGTCGCCCATGGCTCGTTTGCAACGCACCCTGTCATTAGGGTCGGTGGTGCTGTTCGGCATCGCCTACATGACGCCGATCATTGTCCTCGGCACTTTCGGCATCCTCGCGCAATCCACCGCCGGCATGGTCCCGGCCGCGTATCTGGCGGCACTGGTGGCGATGTTCTTCACCGCCATGAGCTACGGGCGCATGGCCGCCGCGTTCCCGGTCGCCGGTTCCGCCTACAGCTACGTGCGCAAGGCGATCAGCCCCAAGCTCGGCTTCATCGCCGGTTGGGCGGTGCTGCTCGATTATCTGTTCTTGCCGATGGCGATCTGGCTGATCGGCGCGGCGTACCTCGCTTCGGCGTTCCCGTCGATCCCGCAGTGGATCTGGGTACTGGCGTTCATCGGCATCACCAGCGCGATCAACATCATCGGTTTGAAACTGGCCAATGGCATCAACGCCTTGCTGATGCTGGTGCAATTTCTGGTGCTGATCGCCTTCGTCGCGCTGTGCGTGCACTACGTCGGCGGCGATGCGCGCACGCCGTTGTGGTCGATCAAACCGTTCTTCAACGGCGGCATGCAGATGCCGCTGATCATGAGTGGCGCGGCCATCGCCTGTTACTCGTTCCTCGGTTTCGACGCGGTCAGCACGCTGACCGAAGAAACCCGCGACCCACGCCGCACCATTCCACGGGCGATCATGTTGATTACGCTGATTGGCGGGCTGATCTTCGTCGGGGTGTCGTACTTTGTGCAGATCGCCCACCCGTCATTCCAGTTCGACAGCGTCGATTCGGCGGCCTATGAAATTGCGCGCAACATCGGTGGCGATCTGTTCGTCTCGACCTTCCTCATTGGCTTGATCGTCGGCCAGTTCGCCTCGGGGTTGTCGGCCCAGGCCAGCGGTTCGCGTCTGCTGTTTGCCATGGGCCGCGACGGCGTGTTGCCCAAGTCATTTTTCGGCACCTTGCATGCGCGCTTTGGCACACCGGTCAACAGCATCCTGCTGTGTGCAGTGGTGGCGTTGCTGGCGCTGAAACTCGACGTGACCACGTCCACGTCGTTCATCAACTTCGGCGCGTTCCTGGCGTTCAGTCTGGTCAACCTGTCGGTGATCTTTCACTACTGGATCGGCGGCGAGAAAAAGGGCCCGCTTGAGCTGGTGCTGTTTCTGATCTTCCCGTTCATCGGGTTGGTGGCGGACTTGTGGCTGATGGTCAGCCTGGATCACCTGGCGGTGTATCTGGGCCTGAGCTGGCTGGCGATTGGCGTGGTGTATCTGGCGGTGCTCACGGGCGGCTTTCGTCGTCAGCCGCCGGAGATGGATTTTCAAGAAGCGACCTGAGGCACCTCAGGCTGCGGGTCGGCTCTGGCGCATCGGTAACTCGACGCGAAAGGTTGTGCCCACGCCCGGTTCGCTGCGGACTGAAATGTCGCCACCGTGTTTTTTCACGATGCCGTAGGACAGGGACAGGCCCAGCCCGGTGCCCTGACCGACCGGTTTGGTGGTGAAAAACGGATCGAAGATTTTCTGCAGGATGTCCGGCGCGATTCCCGCGCCGGTATCCGCGACTTCCACCCAGGCCGTGTCCTGCTGCTGCCCGGTACGCAAAGTGATGGTGCCGCGCTCGGGCCCCATGGCCTGCGCCGCGTTGACCACCAGGTTCATGATCACCTGATTGATTTGTGAGGGCAGGCACTCGATGTCCGGCAGTGGCTGATATTCCTTGATCACATCGGCCTTGTACTTGAGTTCGCTGGCGACGATGTTCAGCGTCGAGTCGATGCCTTGTTGCAGATTGGCCCACTGCCATTGCTGATGGGTATCGACCCGGGAGAAATCCTTCAGATCCTTGACGATCTGTCCGACCCGGCCAATGCCTTCCTTGGATTCGCGGATCAGCACCGGGATGTCTTCGAGCAGAAAATCCAGATCGGCGTCTTTGCGCAGTTGCTCAAGCCGGGCCACGGATTCGCTGTCCGGCGTGGGGCCAAGCGTCTGCCAGGCATCGAGTACGCTCAACAATTGGTTGAAGTAGCCGTCGAGGGTGCCGAGGTTGGAGGAGATGAAGCCGATCGGGTTATTGATTTCATGGGCCACGCCGGCCGCCATTTGCCCCAGTGACGCAAGCTTTTCCGACTGCACCAACTGACTTTCCAGTTGCTTGCGTTCATCTATTTCGCGCTGCAGTTCTTCGCTGGCCTGCTTGAACTGCGCGGTACGCTGATCCACCAGATGTTCCAGGTGATGCATCTGCAACGAGGCCCGTTCGGTCATCTGCCATTTGGTCAGCAGGGTGTTGGCCATCTGCTGCACTTCGATGTTGTCGAACGGCTTTTTCAGGATCAGCAATCGGTCATGCGCTTGCAGACGTTCGAGCAGTTCATCCCAGGAATAATCCGAGTAGGCGGTACACACCACCACCTGCAACAGCGGGTCTTGCTGCCATAGATGCTCGATGGTTTTTGCGCCGTCCCAGCCGTCGGGCATGCGCATGTCGACGAAGGCCAGCGCGTAAGGGCGTTGTTCCTGCAAGGCCTGCATCAGTTTGCCCAGACCTTCCTCGCCGCCGTAGGCCGAGTCCAGCTCGAACGGCGGACGTTCGGCGCGAATCTGAGCGCCAAACAGTGCTGCTTCCATCTCGTCCAGTTCCACTGACTGTGCTGCCGGTGGCGCGAGGATCTTGCGGAAGTCTTCATGAATCGACGGCATGTCGTCGATCAGCAGAATGCGGCGGTTCACAAGCTCGCTCATGCGTTCTCCGTGACGCTGATCAGGGGGATCTGCAAGGTGAACAGCGCGCCCTTGCCCGGTCCGTCGCTGTGCGCGGTGAGGTGCCCGTTCATCTCGATGGCCGCCAGCGCGCAGCTGTGCAGACCGAAGCCGTGACCTTCCTTGCGGGTGGTGAAACCGTGGGCAAAGATCCGCGTCATGTTTTCCGGCGCGATGCCTTCGCCGTCGTCCCTGACGCTGATTTCGAGGAAGTTGTCATCGACGATCCTTACCGCCAGGGTCATGGTGCGGGGGCGGTTGCTGAGGTCAGACATGGCGTATTTGGCGTTGCTGATGAGGTTGATCAGGATCAGCAGCAAACGGTGTTTGTCGCCCATCACCTGGGGCACCTCGGCGTACTCCTTGACCACCGTGACGTGATGCCGGGTCAGGGCCCCGGCGTTCATGCGCAACGCATCTTCGAGCAGCTCGTTGATAAACAGCGGCTCGGTCATGCTGTTGGCGCCGGCATAGGATTGCTGGGTGGCGACGATGTCCTTGATGTGATCGACGCTTTTGTTCATCTGGTTCAATTCGTCGACCATTTCCTGCTGTTCCTGGGCAATCGCGCCGACCAGCTGGTTGAGATAACCGGGGAGCAATTTGCCCTTGGCGTCTTCGCTGAGAAAGGCGCCGAGGTCGTGCGGGTGCTCGTTGATCAGTTGCATCGCCTTGCCCAGGCCCTGGGTCTTGCTGCTGCGCAGCTTGCGCGCGATCAGATCGCTGGAAATGTTCACGCTGTTGAGCACGTTGCCGACGTTGTGCAGCACGTTGGTGGCGATTTCCGCCATGCCGGCCTGACGTGCAGCGTCGAGCAGCTCGCTCTGGGCGTTCTTGAGTTCCCGGGTGCGCTCCTCGACGCGTTGCTCCAGTGCATCGTTGGCGGTTTGCAGGGCCGTATTGACCCGATTGATCTCGGCGAAACTGCCGATCAGGCGGATGGCCAGCCACACCAGCGACAACATCAGCAGCACCGAGAACAGCAGCAGGTAGAAATGGTATTGGCGGTCGACCTGATCGACACGCTGTTGATCGCGATCGAGCATGGTGGTGATGTTGTCGAGGCGTTCGGCGACGGGAATGTTTTCGATGCTTTCGAGCAACTGATTGACCAGTGGCTGCTCGCGAGCGATCAGGCTGATGTGGTTGCTGAGGATTTTGACCGGGGTTTGAAACGCCTGCGGCAGGCGCTGTGCGTTGACGGTCAGTTTGTTCAGACCCACCTCGATGTCGGCGGCCCGGTCATCGGAGGTGACCTGGGCAAACTCCAGCGCACTGAGCAGCAGGTCGTAGGTATCGGTGGTGATGTTCTCCAACTGGGATTTATCGAAGTCCGACAGGTTGGCCAGTTGTTGCTGAATGTCGTCTTCGGCGGTGGGCAAAAACGCCAGAGAGTTGCGCAGCAAGGCGTTGTGCGATTTGAACTGTTCGACCAGCCGGGTTTTTTCCTGCATCGCTTGCAGGAAACTCTCATAGGCCTCGTTCCACTGCGTCGAATCGTTTCGACCATGCCCCGATTCTATGGCGTCGAAGCGCTCCCAGAGCCGGTTCATCTCGTTCATCGGCGACACCAGCGGATCATAGTTGTGGGTCAGCGCCACCCGCGCCTTGAGGATCTCGTTTTCCCACAGCGAATTCTGCTGTTTGATCTGCCGGATCAGATCCCGCGACTCGGTGTATGTCATGGTCTGGTCGGAGCTGGACTTGAAGTACAGAAACAGCAGGATCGAGGCCAACGCGAGGACGACCAGTGTGAGCAACAACAGACTACGGCGACGGGAAATGTTGATCATGGCTTGCCTTCCCTTTGGCCGGTCAGGGTCTTGAGAAACAGAACGATCTGCATTTTGTCGTCTTCGGTCGGCTTGCGTCCCAACTGATACTGGAACATCACATCCACGGCTCGTTCGAGGGTAGGCGCTGACCCGTCGTGAAAATACGGTGCGGTCAGCGCGACGTTGCGCAGGCTCGGCACTTTGAAAAATTCACGATCCGCTTCGTCTCGAGTGACGTTGAAGCGGCCCTGATCGGCCACGGTCGGGTTGCCGCGATCGGCAATGTAATCACCGAACACGCCAAACTTCTGGAACATGTTGCCGCCGATGTTCACCCCTTGGTGACAGGAGATACAGCCGTACTCCTTGAAGCGCTGATAACCGTATTTTTCGTCCAGCGTGAGGATGTCGGTATTGCCCAGCAGGTACTGATCGAAGCGTGAGTTGGGGGTCAGCAAGGTACGTTCGAAACTGGCCAGCGCCTGCTGGATGTTGGTCTTGGTCACGCCGTCCGGGTAGGTGGCGGCGAAATCGCGGCGGTAATCGGCGTCGTTGGCGATCCGCTCGACGACCGTGCTCCAGTCGCTGCCCATTTCATGGGGGCTGGTGATGACGACATTGCTCTGTTCTTCCAGCGTCTCTACGCGGCCGTCCCAGAACTGGCGGAAATTCAGGCTGGCGTTGAACACGGTCGGTGTGTTGACCGCCACCGGTTTGCCGTCGAACCCCAGCGAGAGCGCCCGGCTGTCGGCACCGTTCTTGTCCAGTTGGTGGCAACTGGCACAGGACAGTGTGTTGTTGATCGACAAGCGTGGCTCGTGGAATAACCGACGTCCCAGTTCCACGCGCCGGGCGTCCTGCTGTGGCACGGCGGGCAACGGTTTGAGCGGCTCGTCCAGCGGGTCGGCACTGGCCCCGGCGCAGAGTCCGCACAGCAGCAGCGTCATGGCGGGACGGAACAGGTTCATCGGCAATCGTCTCCTTGACTCAAGGCCGGTATCGAGGCGTTCATCGCGCCGTCCACGGTGGCGGGGCTGCGCTGGCCAGCCAGTGCGCAAAGTCGTCAGCCGGTAATGCCTTGCTGAAAAAGTAGCCCTGACCTTCTTCGCAGTCGTGGGCCTTGAGGAACGCCAGTTGCTCGGCGGTTTCGATGCCTTCGGCGATGACGTTGAGCCCCAGACTCCTGCCCAGGCTGATGATGGCGCTGACCAGTGCCGCATCGTTGCTGTCGTTGCACAGACCGCGAATGAACGACTGGTCGATCTTCAGCACATCAATCGGAAACCGGCGCAGGTAACTCAGGCTGGAATAGCCGGTGCCGAAGTCATCGATGGCCAAGCGGGTGCCCAGCGCCTTCAAACGATTGAGCGCTACCATCGTTGTTTCGACGTTCTGCATCAGCACACCTTCGGTGATCTCGATCTCCAGCCAGTCAGGGGCCAGGCCTGTCTGCTCAAGCACGCGTTCGACGCCCGCAACGAAGTCACGCTGGCGAAAATCGATGGGTGACATGTTCACCGACATGCGGATCGGCGGCAGACCGGCTGTTTGCCAGGCACGGGTCTGGCGACAGGCTTCGCCCAGTACCCATTTGCTCAAGGGCACGATCAGTCCACTGTCTTCGGCCACCGGAATGAACTCCGCCGGGTAGATCCAGCCGTGTCCCGGTTTCTGCCAGCGTATCAGCGCTTCGGCGCCGACCACGGTGCCGCTGCGCAGGTCGATTTTCGGCTGATAGTGCAGGACAAACTCGTGCTCGTGCAGAGCGCGGCGAATGCCCGACTCGATGCTGTGCTGCTCGCGGGCGTGCTGGTTCATGGCTTCGATGAAGAAGCCAACGCTGTCAGGGCCGTGTTCCTTGACGTTGCGCATCGCCGTCTCGGCTTTCTTGATCAGCTCGGTGGCTTCGAGGCCGTCATCGGGGTAGACGCTGATGCCGACGCTGGCGGTGACGCTGACGTCATGCCCGGCTATCGTCTGCGGCAGGCGAATGGCGGCCAGCAGTTTTTCCGCGACGCCGTGGGTTTGCTGGGGATGGTTGATGTCGCCGAGGATCACCACGAACTCGTCCGAGCCATAGCGAAACACCGAGTCGGAATCACGCACGCATGACAGCAGTTGGCGGGCGGTGCGTTTGAGCATTTCATCGCCCGCCGGATGGCCCAGCGCATTGTTGATGCGCTTGAAGCGATCCAGACCGAGAAACATCACTACCAGTTGCTTGTCATGGCGCCGGCAGGCAGCCATGGCCTGGCTCAGGCGATCACCCAGCAGGGTGCTGTTGGGCAGCTCCGTGAGGCTGTCGTATTGCAACAGATGCGAGACCTTGAGCAATTCGTGAACCCGCGCCTCGATGGTCTGCTCAAGGCTGAGCATCTTCAGCGCCGCGTCCTGCGCCAGTTGCCATTTCCAGGTCAGGGCGTTGGCCATCTGACGGATTTCCAGACTGTCGAACGGCTTTTTCAGGATCAGCAACTGGTCGCCGAATTCCAGCCGTTCGGCCATCGCTTCCCAGCTGTAGTCGCTGTACGCAGTGCACAGGGCAACCTGCAGATTTGGATCGACACGCCATAGCTGCTCGATGGTTTCCAGGCCATCCCAGCCCGGTGGCATGCGCATGTCGATGAACGCCAGAGCATACGGGTTACCGCTGGCCAGCGCGTGTTTGACCAGGGCCAGGGCTTCCTGGCCCTGATAGGCGGAGTCGAGCTGGAAGGTCAGGTGCGGCGATTGGCGGGTACCGAACAGCGTCTGTTCCAACTGATGCAAGTCGACGTCATCCTGCGCCTGCGGGGCCAGAATCTTGCGAAAGTCTTCATGAATCGCTGGCGTGTCATCGATGATCAGGATGCGCCGGTTGGTCTGGGGGAAGGCCGTTTTCATGCCTCATCCTCCTTGGGGGAGGGCGCCGCGCGGGGCACGTCCCGGAGCAGCCGGCCCGCCTGTTCGGCGCTGACCGCTTCGCTGAAATACAGCCCCTGTGCGCTGGGCAGCGGTGCTTCGGCACGGGGTACATCGGGTCGATTCAGGGGTGTCTGGCCTTCGGCGATGATGCCGATGTCCAGATCCCGGGCGAAATTGACGATCGCTCGCAGGGCGTTGGCTCCGGCCACATCCTGGGACGCGCTGGCGATAAAGCTCTGGGCCAGTTTGAGGTGATTGACCCGGTAGGTTTTCAGGTAATCGAACGAGGAATATTCGGTGCCGAAATCATCGATGGCAATCGCCACGCCCAGCTCACGCAGGCGCGGCAATGCATCGTTGTGGGTCCACTTGGTCTGGGCCAGCGTGGCTTCGGTGACATCGAATCGCAGGTCCCAGGGGGCGAGTTCCCAGCGTGCGGTGGTGCGCAGAACGTCATAGATCAGTTCGGGGCCGCTCTTGAGCTGTGCCAGGGAAATCTTGATCGCCATCACCGGCGGGGCGACCCCGTCATTTCGCCACAGGTGCATCTGGTGGCAGGCGTGATTCAGTACCCAGCGTCCGAGCGGAATGATCGCGCCGGTTTTCTCCGCTATCGGTACGAAGGCGGAGGCAGGCAGCAGGCCGAGGCGCGGATGTTGCCAGAGGATTTGCGCCTCCATGCCCAGAATCCTGCCGCTGTGCAGGTCAATCTCCGGTGCGTAATGCAGCAACAGTTGATTGCCCTGAAGGGCGCTGGTCAATTCGTCGACGAGGGTCATGCGTTCGGCCACTTCCCGCGAGATGTCCTCGGAGTGGAAGTGATACTGATTGCGCCCCATTTCCTTGGCGCGGTACAGCGCCATGTCGGCCTGGCCCAGCAGGCTGTCGGCGTCGAGACTGAGCTCGCTGTAACTGCTGATGCCGATGCTCACCGAAATGTGCAACGCATTGCCGGCCAGGTTGTAGGGCGCCAGCAGCGTGTCGCGGATATTGGCCGCCATGGCGGCTGATTGGGTCGGATCGCTGACGTCCAGTTGCAGGATCGCGAATTCATCGCCGCCCAGGCGCGCCACCACGTCGCTTTCGCGCACGCCTGATTTGATGCGGCGGGCGACTTCCTGCAGCAGCAGATCGCCCACCGGGTGGCCCAAGGTGTCGTTGATCCGTTTGAAGTGGTCAAGATCCAGATAAAACACCGCAAACGGCGCGGCCCCCCGACGTGCGGCGGCGAAGGCCTGATGCAGGCGTTCGATCAGCGTGGCGCGATTGGCCAGGCCTGTGAGGCCGTCGGAGCGCGCCAGCAACGCCAGTTTTTCCTCGGCCACGCGGCGCTCGGTGATGTCGAGGATGATGCCTTCGACTTCCAGCAGACGGCCGTCATCATCGCGCACCGGGATGTAGCGGTTTTCCACCCAGCGCCAGGTGCCCTGGCCGGTTCTCAGGCGAAATTCGATCGACGCGCCTGACGCATGCCGATCCAGCACCCGCGCCATGGCGGCATCGACGCTGGCCTGATCGTCCGGGTGAATCAGTTCCTGCGCCCAGTTGGGCGAGCGCAGCAGGTCGGCGGCGACATGGCCGTAGCGGGTGATGTTGTGGGAGATGTACATCAGGGCAAACGACGGATCGCCGCGCAGCCGGTACAGGATGGTCGGGCTGTTCTGCACAATCATGTTGGCGTCGGACAGCTCGCGGGTGCGCGCCTGAACCGCCTGTTCCAGCTGGTTCATTTTCAGCTCGGCGTCTTCGGTCATCTGCCATTTGACCGTGAGCGCGCTGGCCATCTGCCGGATCTCGATCGCATCGAACGGCTTTTTCAGAATCAGCAAGCGGTCATTGAGTGCCAGACGCTGGTCGATGTCTTCCCAGGAATAGTCGGAATACGCCGTGCACAGCGCGACTTGCAGCTTGGGGTCGACTTGCCACAGCCGTTCGATGGTCTCCAGGCCATCCCAGCCTGGCGGCATGCGCATGTCGATGAACGCCATGGCGTAGGGGCGGTTTTCAGCCAGCGCGGCTTCGAGTTTTTCCAGCGCTTCGCGGCCCTGAAAGGCCGAGTCCAGCTCGAAATGCTGGGACGGTGTGGCGGATGGGGTGCCAAACAACAGATTCTCGGTTTCGCCCAGGCCGTCGTCAGCGGGGACGAGCGGGCAGAGAATCTTGGCGAAATCGCCATGGATCGACGGGCTGTCGTCGACGATGAGCACTCGGCGATTGATCTGCGCTGTTGGCTGGTTCATGCCGCGCCGCCCATGAGGCCGCTGGCGGGTGTCATCCGGGGCATCCTTTTCCCTCGCAACTTGTCGGTTCGACCGATGGAGTATTGCGCCGTGTTCAGCATAGTCGTCCCGGCGCGACGCCGTGGCCTGTGAGCGAAGATTTGCGTGAATGCAGTCAAAAATCATCTAGCCTTGGACTCAGGCGCGGGCCAGTGAGGCGGTCGGTCGATGTGTCGTCAACCCTGTTTCTTGAGGCCAAGCCATGGAAGAGCAATCCGCCCCTTTGCCGGTACATCGACCCAAGGTGTTGCTGGTCGATGACGAGGAATCGATCCTCAACAGCCTGCGTCGTCTGCTGCGGGGACAACCCTATGACGTCCTGTTGGCGACCAGCGGTGCCCAGGCGCTGGAGATGCTGGAGCAACAGCCAGTGGACCTGGTGATGAGCGATGCGCGCATGCCGAACATGGATGGCGCCTCGTTACTGGCGCATGTCCGTCAACGCTATCCGGCAACCGTGCGCATCATGCTCACCGGTTATGCCGACCCGTCGGCAATCATCAAGGCGATCAACGATGGGCAGATTCACCGCTACATCAGCAAACCGTGGAATGACGAGGAGTTGCTGCTGATCCTGCGCCAAGCCCTCGAACATCAGCATTCCGAGCAGGAGCGCCTACGTCTGGAGCGCTTGACCCAGGTGCAGAACGACCAGCTCAAGCTGCTCAACAGCACCCTGGAAAAGCACGTCGCGGCGCGTACCGCCGAGTTGCAGCAGACCGCCGACATGCTCGATCTGGCGTACGAAGAACTCAAACACAGCTATGTCACCGGCACCGAAGTGTTCTCGCTGCTGGCCAATCTGCGTCTGCCGCCTGCCAAGCAGACCAATCGGCAGATCATCGAACTGGTGCGCAGCTACTGCAAACAACACGGTCTGGACGAGGCCACCAGCCGCGACCTGACCATGGCCGCTGCGCTGTACAACATCGGCAAACTGAGCTGGACCGACGGCATGATGACCACGCCTTCGGACTTGCTGCGCCATACCGATCGCGAGCGTTATCGCAGCTATCCGAAGCAGAGCGAATCGCTGTTGATGACGCTTGACCCGATGAAGGACGCGGCGCGCCTGATCCTGCATCACCAGGAGCGCTGGGACGGCAGCGGTTTTCCTGACCGGCTCAAGGGCGAGGCGATTCCGTTGGGGGCGCGGTTGCTGAAACTGGCAGTGGATTTCGTCGAGTTGCAACGCGGCCTGATCCTCGAACGGCATTTGAACAGCGACGAAGCGTTGCTCTACCTGCGGCAGTACGCCGGGCGTTTGTATGATCCCGAGCTGGTCGAGGATTTCATTCAGGTGTGCGCGGCATTTCTGGGCGACGTCACCCTCGCCGACCCGTCGGTCAAGGTGCTGACCACCCGGGACCTGGCGGCAGGGATGATTCTGGCGCGTAATCTCAATGCCGATAACGGCATGCTGCTGCTCAACGCCGGCAAGGTGCTCAGCGCGCTGCTGGTGGAAAAGCTGATTGCCTTCGAAGCCATGGAGGGCGGCAAATACAAGATATTCGTCAAGCTGCCCGAGGAGGATGAAACCGCGCTCAAGGCTCAGGGGGAGTGACCTGTGAGGTGACTGAATCAGGCCGGGCATGGGATCCTTGCGGTTTTTCCAGGCCGGTGGCTGACCCATGACCTCTGCATCCGTTGTCGCTCCAAACCTCATCCGTATCTCCGCGGCGCTGTTGCTCAACGCCGAAGGCCAGACCCTGCTGGTGCGCAAGCGCGGCACCACGGCGTTCATGCAACCGGGCGGCAAGATCGAAGCCCATGAGTTGCCGGTGCACGCACTGGCCCGCGAGCTGGAAGAAGAGCTGGGCCTGCAAATCGACCCGGCGCAGGCCTGCTTCCTTGGCCAGTTCTCGGCGCCGGCCGCCAACGAGCCGGGATTCGTCGTGCAAGCGGAGATCTTTCAGCTGACCATCGACGCCGATGTGAAGCCCGCTGCCGAAATCGAGGAAGTGATCTGGATCGATCCCGCCACTGATCCTGCTGTCGTTATGGCGCCATTGACACGCGACCTGATCCTGCCGTTTTATCGCAGCTCACTGACGGCGCTCGCTTGATCATTCACGCAAAGGACATTGCCATGATCCCGCTTCAAGACCTGCTGATCTTCGCCGCCGCCGCGCTGTTGATGGTACTGACGCCGGGGCCGAACATGATCTACCTGATCTCGCGTTCGATCTGTCAGGGACGCAAGGCCGGAGTCACCTCGTTGCTCGGTGTGGTCGCGGGATTTTTCGTGCATATGTTTGCCGCGGCCGCCGGTTTGACCGCGGTGTTTCTGGCGGTGCCGCTGGCTTATGAAGTGCTGAAGTGGGCCGGTGCGCTGTATCTGCTGTGGCTGGCCTGGCAAGCGGTCAAACCCGGTGCGCGCTCGCCGTTCGAAGCGCAGCAACTGCCGGCGGATTCGTCGCGCAAACTGATCACCATGGGCTTTCTCACCAGCGCCCTGAACCCGAAAATCGCCGTGTTCTACCTCTCGGTGTTTCCGCAATTCATCAGCCCTGAACACGGTTCGGTGTTTACCCAGAGCATCATTCTTGGTCTGACCCAGATCAGTGTCAGTTTCAGCGTCAATCTGCTGATCGCGCTGTTCGCGGCGGGCATCGCGTCGTGGTTCGTGCGCAATCCGACATGGCTGGCGCTGCAGCGTTATTTCATGGGTTTTGTACTCGCCGGTCTGGCGGTGCGCCTGATGCTTGAACAACGCAGGACCGCCTGAGCATGTGGATCGAACGCCTCGACGCCAGTCATGCCCTGGCTTATCGCGAGCTGATGCTCGAAGCCTACGACCGCCATCCGCAGGCCTTCACCTCCAGCGTGCGCGAGCGCGCGGTGATGCCGCTGAGCTGGTGGGAAGCGCGGCTGACCAGCAAGCTCGACGTGGTGCTCGGTGCGTTCGAGGAAGGCACACTGGCCGGCATCGTCGGCCTGGCATTCGAGCCGCGAGAAAAGGCCCGCCATAAGTCGACCCTGTTCGGCATGTACGTCTCAGCCGATTTTCGCCAGCACGGCCTGGGCCATGCATTGGTGCAGGCCGCCATCGCCGAAGCACACACCCATCCTGCACTGAAACTCATCCAACTGACCGTCACCGCCGGCAACGACGCCGCGTTCTCCCTGTACCAACGCTGCGGCTTCATCCAGTTCGGCCTTGAGCCGCTGGCGGTGCGGGTCGGCGAAGACTACTTCGACAAGATCCACATGTGGCGACAACTCTGATCGTCCCCCTAAGTGAGAGGTTTTTGTGGCGAGGGGATTTATCCCCGATGGGCGGCGAAGCAGCCCCAAATCCTACAAACGCGGGCTATCTGAAACACCGAGTGCACAGGTCTCAGGGCTGCTGCGCAGCCCATCGGGGATAAATCCCCTCACCACAATGAATCTTTTTGTCTCGCAAATGTTCTCGGTTTACCGTCAGTCATGAGGCACCTTGGTGTCAGCGAACCGCGCTGACCCCATCCAGCGTCGAGAATGATGTGTCCTTGGCGGTCAGCAGGAAATCGCGCATGTACGGCGCATCGAGCATGTCCGCACGAATCGCCGCGTACAGCGTGGCAAACAGACCTTTCTCACCCAGGCGCTTGGCCTTTACGTAGCCGCGTGAGCTGTATTCGTGCAGCGCCCAGTGCGGCATGCCGCAGACGCCACGGCCGCTGGCGACCAGTTGCATCATCATCATCGACAGCTCCGAGGTGCGCACTTGCGCCGGTTCGATGTCGGCCGGTTCGAGGAAGCGGGTGAAGATGTCCAGCCGATCGCGCTCCACCGGATAGGTGATCAGCGTTTCAGTCAGCAGGTCTTCGGGAACGATGTACGGTTTGCTCGCCAGCGGGTGCTGGTTGGCCACCGCGAGCATCGCTTCGTAAGTGAACAGCGGCACGTAAGTGATGCCGGCGATGTCCAGCGGATCGGAGGTCACCACCAGATCCAGATCGCCGCGGGCCAGCGCCGGCAGCGGGGCGAAGGCGAAGCCCGAGGCGAGGTCGAGTTCGACCTCCGGCCAGGCGTCGCGGAATTGGTCGATGGTCGGCATCAGCCACTGGAAACAGCTGTGGCATTCGATCGCCATGTGCAAACGCCCGGCGGTACCCCCGGCCAGACGACTGATGTCGCGTTCGGCAGCGCGCAGCAGCGGCAGAGTCGCGTCAGCCAGTTGCAGCAGGCGCAGGCCGGCGCTGGTGAAACGCACCGGTTTGGTCTTGCGCACGAACAACGGCATGCCCAGGCGTTCCTCCAGTTCCTTGAACTGGTGCGACAGCGCCGATTGGGTCAGGTGCAGACGGTCGGCGGCATCGACCAGGCTGTCAGCCTCGCGCAGGGCGTGCAGGGTTTTCAGATGACGGATTTCAAGCACTGCTGGCCCCATGAAGAAAATTTGTGATCATGACGAAAGCGGTGAGTTTGTCTCATGTTGACGGCGCTGTCGACCGCTCAAGCAGCGGGGCACAGTCAGTGCCCCGCTGTTTTTTGCCTTAGAGATCTGCGAAATGCCGAATGCCCAGCGGTTTGCCGATATCGCCACGCCAGATCGCTTCGACCTGCGCACCGCCGGCGGCCTGGGCCTGCTGCCATTGCATGCCGAGATTGCGTTGTTCCGGCAATTTCAGGTGGGCTTTGACGAAGTCGGCGAACGGCACCTTGTCCGAGGTGTAGTGAAAGTGGGCGAACCACAGCGTGCGCGGTGGGGTGCTGGTGAGGTCGCGCACTTGGTATTCCTGAAGGAAATCCTTGCGTCCGTCAGCGCGTTTGCCCAGTGCCCGCAATGAACCTTCGCGGCGGATATCCACCACTTGCTGTTGCAGCAAATAGTCCAGATAGCCTTCGGTGGGTGTCTTGCTGCGCAGTGACTGATCAATGCGCAGGGTACGACCGGTACGTCGCAGCTCACCGGCCTTGGCGTGCAATTGCACCACCAGTGGTTCGGTCGGCGATAACCGTTCGATGGCCTGGGCGCGGATGCTCAGCTCGGTCGCTTCGCTGCTGAACATGTGTTCCAGATCCACCGGCAACATGTCCTGACGGGTGTAGCCCTGCACCTTGGCGCTGTAGGCCGCAACCGCCTCCAGACGTTTTCGCGCTTCCGCGAGCAATGGTTGAACATCGGTCGGCAGCGGTGTTGTGGCAGATGCGGGGCGGGCTTGCAGATGATATTTGCCGCTGGAGCGCGGCAGCCAGGTTTCGCGGAAACCGTCGATGCCTTCGACGGTAAAGCGTTTTTCCCGGGTGCCGGGGTCAATGCTTTCGGTACCGATCAGCAACTGGTTGTCCTCGGTTTCGAACAGTTGCCTGCCGCCCGGCTCTCGCGGTTTGATCGGCGGGCGCTGTTTGATCGAGTGCCGCGCGTGTGCTTCGACCTTGGTCAGGCCATCGAGGAATGGCCCGACCTGTTCCAGATCCAGATGCTGCGCATAACCCAGCGTCCAGGCGTTGAGCTGACGACGGAAACCGGCATAGATCTGCAGGCAATCCTCGATCACCTGTTTGCGCTCGACCAGGCTGGCGCTGACTTCTGGCAGGTGATGCTGGGTCAGCAGTGCGCGCCCGACCTTGACCCGGGCGTCTTTGAGCTGGGTATGAAAATACACCCAGGACAGGTCGCTGACCGCATCGTAGCGAGTAATGATTTCCAGCAGATGTGCAGTTCTCAGGTAGTGGTGCGTGTTGTCGCCCAGGTTGCGATTGAGCGCGGTCATGTCTTTCGCCATCTGGGTTTTCTGCGCGCGATTGCTGATGCGGTTGTTCCACAGGTTGGCCTGCTCGGTGATTGCGTGCAGTTGATCGAACTCCTTGAGGAAATCCTTGCGTACCTGCTTGCGCCGGGCCATGAGTTTTATATGGGCCGCTGTATTGCCGAAAGGGGTGGCATCGGATTCGGCGACCAGTGCGTCGATCCGGTTCAGGTGTTCCAGCAAGCGGTCGCGGGCGACGGTGACGCGCTGCACGGCGCGGTCGACCACGATCCAGGCACAGCGGCTGCGGATGTCTTCGATCTGCAGACGCTTGCGGCCATGGCTCAGGGGCAACAGTTCGGCAAGGTTGTCGTATTGGGCGATCGCGAGGTCGATGTCATTCAGGCATGCTGCGTCGACTGCTGTGTGTAGTGGCTTGCGCTGGGCAACGTCGAGTTTCTGATAGTTCTCCAGCAACTGGTTGGTAGCGCGTGTCTGGGTTTCAAGGCGCCGGGTATAGGCGTCGGCGGTGTTGGTCAGGGTCAATTGCCGGCGCAGTTGCCGATCGGTCCACCAGCGCGGCAACCACTGGCGAATTGGCGCGGGCCAGAGCGGGTCCATGCCGTCGGCCAGATGTCCGAGCACGGCGCCACCGCCTGCACCGCCACCGTCCATAACGGTGCCGTACACCGCGTAGTGGGTGTTCCACTGGCCGCTTTCGTCGAGGGCGATCGGTTGTTTGTAGCTGCGCATCCATGTGCCGTAAAGCCTCCAACCACGTGGCGCATCGCTGAGCTGAACCCGATAGATGCGGCCCTGACGAACGATGAAGTCACCATCGGCGTGGCGGTAGACGTTGCGATAGACACCGTGGGTGGCCGGTTGCAGGCCGGCGAGGGAGATGTCGAATTCGTACTCGTAACCCTTGAAACGCTCGAGCGACTGCCTGGCCCATTGCCAGGATGTCGGCATCGCGGCGGATCTGCCCAATGCCGCGCGTTGCCGCTGGCGGCTGGCCAGACGTGCGGCTGCGGGGGCCGAGACGGTTCCGGGGAGCACATCCATTGCCGCGTCGATCAGCGACAGCAGCACCGCCTCCACCTCCGCCAGCCCATGCCCGAGTTCGCCGCGCAAGAACGCCGCGACGGCCAGATTGGCGCTGTTCCAGGCGTCATATAGGGCCACCGCCGTGCCCACGAACGGCAACATGCCGATGGCCATTTTCAGATAGTTGAACAACGCCCCGGACTTCAGTGCACAGCGTTCGAGATACAACGCATCGTTGGAACGTGAACTGCTGCGATGGGCCTCCAGCAACCGGCCCATGTGCACGTTCAGTAAATGAGTGGCCAGCGATGTGGTCGCCGGCCAGGCCATCCCGACGCCGATCAGCGCATCGAAATTGCGCAGCTGTGCCTGGTTGATCCGGCTGACATGGCTGGCAAACTCGCCGCTCACCGCGCGTCCGGCCAGGTAGCTGACCATTTTGCTGTCCACACAACGCTTGAACAGATCCACCCGCGCCTGTTCCAGTGTGTCGTACTGACGCAGGAAGATGGCGTCGGTGCTGTCGGGCAAGTAGAGCAGGGTCAGGCCACTGGTTTGCTCGACAATGAACGTGACACCCGCGAGCGTGCTCGGCCCCTGATGCGCGGTGTCCTCTCCACCGACCGTCAGGTGCACCGGCAGCAGCGCGATGCGTTGTCCATTAACGGCATACGCCTGAGGTGTAGTCGCATCGATGGCGACCTTCAGCACGGCATGGCCGGCACTGTCGATGTGCCGTTGCAGCAGCGCGAACTCACCTTGCAACTGGAGCATCAGCCGCCACGGTTCGCTCAGGCATTCACGGCGCCAGGCCTGCTGAAACGCCGGTTCTCCCGGCGCGCCGAAAAATGCCTGGCGAATCAGTTCTTCGTAACGTCCGGGCAGATCCAGCTCCGTTACCAGTTTGCGCAAATAGACCGGGGTGATCCCGGCTTCGAGGCGCTGTCGATCAGTGGCGATCTCGGCGCTGATCCTGACCCGCATGAAGGACAGGCGCCACTCCATGTCCTGATCGATGTTTTCCTGTGCCAGTTGTTCAAGGGTGAGGTCGCCGCGCTGGTCGCTCGCGGTCAGAATATTGCGTTGCGGTGTGCCAGGCGCGGCGCCTTCCATCACGGTCTTTTGCCAGAAAGTCGAGTCGGGCAGATCGAGGCTCACGCTCACGCTTTGTTTGAGCGCGAAGTCTGCGCGCAAGCGGGCGTCGATGCGCTGTTCGGCGAAGGCCTGACGCGGCGGCAATTCCCGTTCGAGCAACGCATGGGCGCGTTGCATGGCGCCGAGGTACTGGCTGATCAGCGTTTTGATCCGTGCACGTGGCGCTTCTTCCAGCTTTTCAAACCATGCCGGCAGGTTGCCGGCCAGCGCTGCGCTGCGGTCTTGCGCCTGACGTTCGGCAAATGCCTGTTCGCGGGCCTGTGCGACCGCTACGGTCAGGCGTGGCAGGTGTTGTTCGCGCAGCTTTTCCATCTCGGCCCGGCGTTCGTCGGCACGGCCGGGCAGCGGGTTGTCCCGCAGGATCTGCGCGGCCTGTTGTTCGCATTGATAGAGCTGTCGATCAAGGGACCAGGCCAGAGGGTCCCCCGTGAGCGGCGTCAGGTGCAGGGTCAGCCCGCCGTCGTTCGGCGAATGTTTGAACAGATCCTGTGCCAGCGCTGTACGTGAAGTAAAACGTTGCAGCCCGCCGAACTCGCCCGGCCAGTAAAGCAGCAGGCTGTCGCTCGAGTCAGGCTCCAGTGCGGCGGTCGTCGCTATGATCAGTACGCCATGCAGCTCCTCGACGGCGGTCATGTTCTGATCTGCCGCCGCCATCGATAGGCGGGCGATAACCCCGTCCGCTGTCGGCAGATGGCGCCCCGGTGCGTCCAGCATCGCGATGATTCGCCGATGCTCCTCGACGGTCAGATGATCCAGCGCCCTTTGCAGTTCGACCTCGGCGCGCAGCCCTGCGATACGGGCCTGAAGCAGGGCGTGGTGATGGGCATTCGTGGCATGACGCAGCTCGAGCATTTTCAGCGGATCGCGACTCTCAAGCAGTGCTGAAGCGGCAGCGTGGCTGGCTTGCCGGGCTTCACTCAGTGCGTCGAAATGCTGCGCCAGTTGTTGGCGTTGCGGGTTGTTCAGCTCTGCTGCAGCGGCTTCGCCGAGCAAGCGCTCGAGGGCCCGCTGCTCAACATCAAGCGCCCGACTGCGCTGGTTGAAGGGAATGTCCGGACTCAGCAGACCGAACAGCGCGACGTCATCGGAGGCAGGCAACGCGTCGATCGCAAGTTCGGACGGTGCGCCGATCAACTCGTGGAAGTCACTCGTCGACGCTGAACCCGTGAACAGCATTTGCAGGTTGAGGCGCAGCGGATCCTGACCGAGCACCGGCTCGACCAGTGTCACCGCCTCCAGCCGTGAGTATTGCCCGCTCTGTCGGCAATGACTGATCAGCCAGTCCTGCAGATCGGCGTGTTGCCGGAACAGCTGCAGTGCCGGGTCGTGCGAGGGCAGATACAGTAAATGTCGCGTCGGGTCGAGACGAATCAGCAGCGCACCGGGCAACGTGACCTGGCTGTCATCGCGGCGTGCGAGTCGTGGCTGGCGGATGGCAACGTCGCTGTGTGTGGTCTGCTGGTCAACGCTTGTCAGCAGCCTCTGCAGGGGCGCGGCCTGCAGCGTTTCTTGTGCATGGGCATTCAGGCAGCTCGCCTCGAAGTGCTGGCGATAGATAAGCAGCGCCTGATCCCGACGCGAAAACGGCGTGCCGGTTGCGCGCTGATCCCAATCGTCGCGCGCGGCTTGCGCCATCAATGCCCGCCACTGCCGATGACAATCGCGCAAACACGCGCTGGACTGCTGGTGGAGGTTCTGATCGAGATTTTTCGGCAACGAATGGGGCAGGCCGAAATCGACCGTGGCGGGGGTGGGGAGGTCGAACATGATGAAAGGATTCCAATGGCTTGAAAGACCGGGCTGAGCCGGATTTCAAGCCATTAGAGGTCAGACGTCGGAGGCGGGTGTGGTACTGGGGTATCGCTTTGCGCTGGTCTGTTTTGCAGAGTGTGTCCGCCTGCTCAACGGCCTGCACAAATGACCGCTCGGCAATCTTCATCAAACTGTCACGCAACTGTGGCAGCGCGCTTGAACAAACTTCATCAGACTCGCGCTCTACTGGGGTTCTGCGTTTCGGTGTTTTTCATGAGCAAGGGATTTTTTTCGCTCGCGGCCGTTTTGGTCGCGTTTTTATTCGGTACGTCAGCGTTCGCGGCGGCGCGTTGCGATGTGAATGTGCCGACCGCGCATGTCGATCTGCAACAAGTGAGCATTGCCTACCAGAGCATCGGCCGTGCCTCGGATCCGGCGCTGTTGCTGGTCATGGGCCTGGGTGGTCAGTTGATCCACTGGCCGGACGAAGTGGTGGTTGCGCTGTGTCAGCAAGGCTTTCGGGTGATCCGGTACGACAACCGCGATGTCGGCCTGTCGACCTGGCGTCAGGCCCCGGCCGACGCCAACCTGACCTTTGAAGTGCTGCGCTACAAACTCGGCTTGCCGGTGTCGGCGCCCTATTCGCTGACGGACATGGCCGACGATGCGCTGGGCTTGATGGACGCGTTGCACATCGACCAGTTTCACGTATTGGGCGCGAGCATGGGCGGGATGATCGCCCAGCATCTGGCGGCGATGGCACCGCAGCGGGTAGAGAGTCTGACGCTGATCATGACCAGTTCCGGCGCCGAAGGTTTGCCGGCGCCCAGTGCGGCGCTGGTGCAACTGCTGGCGCGGCGTGGCGCACCGAATCGCGAAGTGGCGCTGGAGCAGCAGGCCGATCTGCTGGCGGCGCTTGGCAGCCCCGCGGTGACCGATGACCGGCAAGCGTTGTTGCATCAGGCGGCGATTGCTTATGACCGGGCGTTCAACCCTGAAGGTGTGAAACGGCAGATCATGGCGATACTTGCCGAGCCGAGCCGGGTGGCCTTGCTCAATCAACTGCGGGTGCCGACGCTGGTGGTGCACGGCACGGCCGATCCGCTGTTGCCGGTGATGCACGGCGTGCATCTGGCGGCGCACATTCGTGGCAGTCAGTTGAAGCTGATTCCGGGGCTGGCTCATCGCTTTCAGGAGGCGTTCAAGGCGCCCTTGCTGGCGGCGGTGTTGCCGTATTTGCAAGAGCACCGTGAAGATACCTCGCACTGGGCGCAGATTGAGCCGGTGGCAAGCGGCAACCTGCTGTAGCTGAGGTTTTGGCGGTGTTGACTCGGGCCTCTTCGCGAGCAAGCCCGCTCCCACAAGGGGAACCGTATTCCGAATGTGGGAGGGGGCTTGCTCGCGAAGGGGCCATCACTGTCATCGCAAGAGCAGGCAGGTGTATCGTGCAAACTTTCCCGCACGATTTCCGCCCGCGAGGTATGTGATGAGTTCCGCTTTGAAAATCGATTTTGTCAGCGACGTTTCCTGCCCGTGGTGCGTCGTCGGCCTGAATGGCCTGCTGCAGGCGCTGGAGATTCTGCGCGATGAAGTGCAGGCCGAGATTCATTTCCAGCCGTTCGAACTGAACCCGAAGATGGGCCCGGACGGGCAGAACATCACCGAACACATCAGCGAAAAATACGGCTCGACTCCGGAGCAGTCACAGAAGAACCGCGAGGCGATTCGTGCCCGTGGCGCCGAGGTCGGATTTGCCTTTCGCACCGATGGCAACAGCCGCATCTACAACACCTTCGATGCTCATCGTCTGTTGCATTGGGCCGGGCTTGAGGGGGGGCAGTTGCCGTTGAAGCAGGCGCTGTTCAAAGCCTATTTCACCGATGGCGGTAATCCGTCCGATCACGCGCAACTGGCGCAGATTGCTGAAAGCGTGGGCCTGGATCGGCAGCGTGCGCAAGCGATTCTGGCCTCCGACGAGTTTGCCGATGAGGTGCGTGCAGAAGAGCAACTGTGGCTGCAACGCGGCGTGAGTTCGGTGCCGACCGTGGTGTTCAACGGTCAGTACGCGGTCACGGGCGGGCAACCGGTGGACACCTTTGTCGGGGCGATTCGGCAGATCATCAGTGAAGCCCGCGGCGGCACCGTCAACTGACCTTGCGGGGTCAGCGCACGATCTTGTCGACGTGAATCCCGAGCTTCTTCAGGCGATACCAGAAGCTGCGCTCGGAGATCCCGATCAACTGCGCGGCGGCAGCCTGCACGCCATTGCTCTGTTGCAGGGCCGCCAGAATGTAGGCCTTCTCGACTTCGGCGAGTGCTGCGTCCAGATCCGCCGGGACACCGTTGATTTCGCTCAGCGGGCCGCTGCTGTCCGAGGCCTGTGCGGCGAACAGGTAAGCCGGCAGATCGTGCTCCTCGATGATGTTGGCGGAGGCGACGATGGTCGCGCGCTCCACGCAGTTCTGCAGTTCGCGGATGTTGCCCGGCCATGAATAGCGGGTCATGGCCTGCAAGGCCTGCGCGCTGAAGCCGCTGATGCGTTTGCCGGCAGCGGCCCCCAGCGTGTGGGCGAAGTGGCGGGCCAGCGGCGCGATGTCCTCGACCCGTTCGCGCAATGCCGGCAGCGGAATGGGAAAGACATTGAGGCGGTAGTAGAGATCCTCGCGAAACTCCTTATTCGCCACCGCTTGCAGCAAGTCTTTGTTGGTGGCGGCGATCACCCGCACATCGACCTTGCGTTCCTTGGTATCGCCCACCGGCTCGATCACCCGCTCCTGCAGGGCGCGGAGGATCTTGGCCTGCAGTGCCAGCGGCATTTCACCGATTTCATCAAGAAACAGCGTTCCCTTGTCAGCCTGCTGAAAACGTCCGATGCGATCGGCCACGGCGCCGGTGAACGCGCCTTTGCGGTGGCCGAACATTTCGCTTTCCAGCAGCCCCTCGGGGATGGCCGCACAGTTCACCGCAACGAACGGCTTGTCGGCGCGGTTGCCATGTTTGTGGATGGCCCGGGCAACCATTTCCTTGCCGGTGCCGCTTTCGCCACTGAGCAGCACCGTCGCGGCACTTTCACGCACCGAGTCCACCGCTTGCAGCACGCTGCGAAAACTCGGGCTGTCGCCGATCAGGCTGTCGATCTGCTGATGCTCGTCGAGCTCGGCGCGCATGCGCTGGTTGTCTTTGAGGATGTCGCGAAACTGCAGGGCCTTGCTGACGGTGATGTCCAGCTCGTCGATGTCGAACGGCTTGGCGATGTAGTCGAACGCGCCGTTGCGCATCGATTCCACGGCGTTTTTCACCGTGCTGTAGGCGGTCATGACGATCACCGGCAACTGCGGATAGCGGGTCTTCACCTCAGCCAGCAACTGCGGGCCGTCCATGCCGGGCATGCGCCAGTCGCTGATCAGCAGATCGATGTCTTCGATTTCCAGCACTTTGAGTGCGTGCAGACCATTGCCGGCGGTGAACACGCTGATGCCGTTCTGCCCGAGGGCCGAGGCCAGCAGGTCGCAGAGTTTCGGTTCGTCGTCCACTACCAGAATGTTATGCGTCATCGTCGCTCTCGTCGAAGTCTTCGCCATTGGCCGGAATGTACAGGCTGAAGGTGGCGCCGGCATCTTTTTCGCTGACGCATTCTACGCGCCCGTTATGACTTTCCATGACCGAAAACACCTTGGCCAGGCCCAGCCCGGTGCCCGAGGCCTTGGTGGTGACGAACGGGGTGAAGATGCGTTCGAGCATGTCGGCTTCGATCCCCTGACCAGTGTCCGCGACGCCGATGATGGTGAATTTTCCAGCGTTGGCGATGCTCAGGGTCAGGCGACCGCCGTCGGGCATTGCGTCGATGGCGTTGACGATCAGGTTCAGGCCCACCTGTTTGAGTTGCTTGGCATCGGCGTAGATCGTCGCCCCCGGCGCGTGATCGGCGATGTGCAGATCGATGTTGTGGCTGGCCAGTTCCGGCTCGCAGAATCCGGCCAGTTCGTCGACCAGGGTGCGTGCTGATTGCGTAGCGCGGATCGGCGCGCTGGGTTTGGCGAAGTCGAGAAATTCGGTGATCAGGTCGTTGATCCGGCTGACTTCCTTGACCACGTATTCCAGGTGACGCTTGTCGGTTTCCGGCAGATCGGCACGGCGATGCAGCAGTTGCGTGGCGGTTTTGATGATGCCCAGCGGATTGCGGATTTCATGGGCCAGACCCATGGCGACTTCGCCCAGCGCGTGCAGGCGATCACGGCGGCGCAGTTGCGACTCCAGATGCTGCAACTCTTCCAGACGTTCGCTCATGTGGTTGAACGTGCTGCTCAGTTCTGCCAGTTCGTCGCCGCCATTCACGCTCAGGCGCTGATGATAATCGCCGGCGATCACCGCCTGTACGCCACGGGCCAGACCGCGCAATGGTTTGGTCAGGCGTTGCGAGACCAGCCAGCCAACCGCCAGCGACGCTGCCGAGCTGAGCAGGAAAATCAGAATGAACAGGTTGCTCTGATTGACCAGGCCGACCAGGCTGGTGTGGCGCAGCAGACCGCTGAAGATGACGCCTTGCAGTTGGCCGTTTTCATTGAAGATCGGCCGGTAGATGCCGCTGTAGTTATTGGTGAATTGTTCGTAGGGGCCTTTGGTCTCGCGCAGGATCTGCTCGATTTTTTTCGGCACTTGCGAGGGGTGATCCTGGAAGCGCTGGGTCGAGAAGATCTCGGAAAAGTCCTCGCCCTTGGCCAGGTACAGGCGCAGGTCCAGCGAGTGCACATCGGCGACGCTGGTCAGGAAGCTGTTGTCCAGATAAGTGCCGACGATCATCTTGTAGTCCACGCCCCCCTGATCGGTCTCGAAGGTCGAAATCACCGTGCCGGTGGGTACGCCGCCGACTTGCAGGGTCTGCAGCACAGCCTTCGGCGCAGTGCTGATCTGGCTGACGATATCGTCGGCGGCGGTACTGAACACCACTCTGTTATCGCTGTTGCGGATCAGCGTCACCACATCGATGCCCATGGAGTCGGCGATATCGGCGGTCAGCTTGTCGTGCCTGGCGGACTGGCGGTCGGTGGGCGGGCGGGCGTGGCGCATGAACAGCTTCGCGGCCCGGGCGTTTTCGCGGAGGATTTCACTGATTTCATCCTCGACGATCTTCGAGGATTCCTGCAGCCAGATGCGCACGTTGCTGTCGAAGATCTGCGACAGCGTAGTGGCCGCCAGTTCCGCAGCGATCATGGTCGGAATCACGCTGACCAGCCAGAAGGCCAGCACCAGTTTGCGTTGCAGGCTCCAGCCGGAGAGGGCGAAAGGGCGGGGCGTGGCGCGTCGGTCATTGATCATTGGATTTCGCTTATTGCAGCGGCCAGGGCCGGATCGCTGCGATCCGGGCGGACGAATATTTTCACCAGACGCAACAGTTGGTCGAGCAGTGGATTGCGATGGCGGAAGAACACGGTGTTACCGACAAACGAGCAACCCAGACGCAGCTTACTGGCATAGCCGGCCTGCCCGCACACATAGATCGCCAGTTTGTGTTCAATACAGTAGTCGACATTTTCCAGCCAGCTACGAGTGTAAAGGTTGTACTGGCGGGTGCGGGCCAGATCATGGGCGAAAAACTTGTCGACCATCCGTTGCCCGTCGAGCAACAGCAGGTTGAACGCAACCAGTTCATCCTCGACCCAATAGAGCACACAGGCTGCGCGGTCATCGAGGTGATTGAGCACTTCGCGAAAATACGCCGCAGGCAGGCATTCGAAGGCCAGATCACTGCGGGCCAGAGTGGCTTCGTAGAGTTCCATCATGCGCGGCAGCAGGTCGTGCACCGAGCGCCGCCATTCCGTGCGCGGGCCCTGATTGCGCAGGGTGCGACGCAGGTCCTTGCGCGTGGATTTGCCGAGGCTGCCCAGATACGCGTCCACCGAGGCGAAGTTGATCGGCAATTCGGCGCCGGGCAGACCGGGCATGCTTTGCAGGCCGGCCTGGCGGCAGACGTCGAGCCATTGTCGATCGCGATGCGAGGCGTCCTTGACCGCGAGCAGGCCGATCCCGGCCTGCTCGGCATCTTGTCGGGCCAGCTCGAGCAATTGCCTGAGCAGTGCCGGGCGCTGTGTCGAGGCAATGTGCGAAGCGCTGCCGACATGGCATTGCTCCGCCACCGGCGAGCCGAGGGCGTACAGGCGGATATCGAACAGTCCGGGCAGACGCCGGCGCAGCCATTGGCTGACCCGTTTGCCCGCACCTTGCAGGGTGGTGTCCAGCGAATAGGCGGTGGTGAACGCCACGGTGGCCGCGACCAGGCGGCCATCCTCGTGCAGCGTCAGATAGCGCCAGTGAAAGCCGTCGATGCCGGCCCGTTCCACGGCGCGGTAGTAATCCCAGTCCTCCAGCTCATCGACGAAGCAGTCATTCCAGGCGCAGCGGTCGATTGCTTCGATCGTTGAAAAGGCTTGAGCGGTGATCACGTCGGTTCCTTGTGTCGGCGAGTCGGACTGCAACTGCTCAAGCCAGTTGCCGGGTTTCCAGTGATGGCGTATCGGCTATGGCGACCGGTTGCGTGACGCCGCGCTCGATGAAATCGGCGCTCAACTCCACGACCCGGCGGTACTGCAAATCCACGGTGATCATGTGATAGCAGTCGTCGAGCAGCACCTTGGTCACCGGCCCGCCGAGTGTGCGTTCGACGTAATCGGCATTCCAGCGGCTGGTGATGTCGTCCTCGATGGAGTGCAGCACCAGCGCCGGCGTGGTGATCGACGGCATGCGTTTTTTCACCACGGCGTTAAGCCGGTGCAGTTCGCGCACGGTGACGCCTTCCATGGTCAGCAACCCGGCCTGGCTGCTCTGACCTTCTTTCATCTGGCGTTCGACGATGGCGCGCAGGCGCTCGTTCTTGATCCCGTAGGGCGGCTTTTCTTCGAAACTGCACAGGTGCACGCCGAACGGGATTTTCATCAGCAACGGGGTGAGGAACGCGAGTTTGTTGATGCTCCAGCCGTCGTAGCGCAGGGTGGTCGAATACAGCAGCAAACCTTCGATCTGTCCCGGGTGTTCGGCGGCCAGGTACATCGACAGCACGGCGCCCATGGACAGGCCGCCGACATACACTTTGCGGTGTTTGCGGCGTACGCCGACGAAGGTGTTGCGTGCGCTTTCGTACCAGTCGCGCCAGCCGGTGGCTTGCAGGTCGGCATTGCCGCCGCAGTGCCCGGCCAGGGTCGGCACATAGACCGTGTGTCCGGCTTTCGCCAGGCCCACGGCCACCCGACGCAGCTCCGTCGGGGTGCCGGTGAGGCCGTGGATCAACAGCACCGCGACCTCCCCGTCACCGAGAACGAAACCGGCGTTGCCTTCGCCCATGTCGATCTCAGCGTCGATCATCGTTTCATCGCCCGATGCAGGAGGCGGTCGAGCAGGGCCAGGCCCAGATCGATTTCCGGATAGCTGATTTCCAGCGACGGTGCCAGGGTGATGACGTTCTTGTAGTAGCCGCCCACGTCGAGGATCAGGCCGAGACGACGACCGTCGATTTCGATGTCGCCCTTCATGCCTTCTTCAACCATGAAGTCGAGGGTGGCCTTGTCCGGGGTGAAACCGTCTGCGGTGCAGATCTCGCAGCGCAGCGCCAGACCGAGGCCGTCGACATCGCCGATGATCGGGTAGCGTTTTTGCAGATCCTGCAGGCCTTCAAGGAAGTATTTGCCCTTGGCCATGACCATTGCGCCGTAATCGACTTCGCTGGTCATCTTGAACATTTCCAGACCCACCGCAGTGCCCAGCGGGTTGGAGGCGAACGTGGAGTGGGTCGAGCCTGGCGGGAAGACTTTCGGGTTGATCAGCTCTTCGCGGGCCCAGATGCCGCCCAGCGGGTTGAGGCCGTTGGTCAGCGCCTTGCCGAAGACGATCACGTCGGGTTTGACGTCGAAGTGTTCAATCGACCACAGCTTGCCGGTGCGGTAGAAACCCATCTGGATTTCGTCGACCACCATCAGGATGCCGTGCTGATCCAGCACGTGCTTGAGTTCGCTGTAGAAGTTCATCGGCGGGATCACGTAACCGCCGGTGCCCTGGATCGGCTCAACGTAGAACGCGGCGTATTCGCTCTGCCCGACTTTCGGGTCCCAGACACCGTTGTATTCAGTCTCGAACAACCGCGCGAATTGCTGCACGCAGTGGCTGCCGTACTCTTCCTTGGTCATGCCTTTAGGGCCGCGGAAGTGATACGGGAACGGGATGAATTGCGCGCGCTCACCGAAGTGACCGTAGCGGCGGCGATAGCGGTAGCTGGAGGTGATCGACGAAGCACCAAGGGTGCGCCCGTGGTAGCCGCCCTCGAAGGCGAACATCAGGCTCTTGCCGTTGCTGGCATTGCGCACGACTTTCAGCGAGTCCTCGATCGACTGCGAACCGCCGACGTTGAAGTGCACTCGGCCGTCGAGACCGAATTTTTTCTTGGCGTCGACCGCGATCATCTCCGACAGCTCGATCTTGCCCTTGTGCAGGTACTGGCTGGCGATTTGCGGCAGGGTGTCGATCTGTTGTTTCAGCGCATTGTTCAGACGCGGGTTGGCGTAACCGAAGTTGACCGCCGAGTACCACATTTGCAGGTCGAGGTAGGCCTGATCTTCGGTGTCCCAGACGTAGGAGCCTTCGCAGCGGCTGAAGATGCGCGGCGGTTCGATGTAGTGAACGGTGTCGCCGTAGGAGCAGTATCTGGCTTCTTTTTCCAGAAGGACCTGGTCTTCGGCTGTCGCAATGCGGATATCAGACATGGTGCAGGGTTTCCTGTGCTTCAGAAGTGGATTCGGTGCTGAAATTGACGGCGTTGGCGGCCGGGGCCAGCGGCAGGCGGGCCAGCAGTTGCGGCAGTTCGGCGAAGCTGTCGAAGCGCGCGTAGGCGATGCCGTTGCGCTCGCAGTGCTCGGCCAGGCGATCCTTGGCGAAGACGAAATCGGCGGTGGACGCCACGCACATGTCGGACTGGCCGTCACCGATCACCAGCACGCGTTTGCTGCTGGGGGTGGATTTGCATTTGCAGTTGCCGGAGGCCGCGCGGCAGGCGTCACTGGCGTAAGGGAAATCGATGCGCCACTTGTCGTGGTCGATCTGGCGCAGGCGGTTGGCGAGGATCGGCAGCAGTGTCACGTAGTTGCGCGCCAGAATCCGCGCGATGCCTTGTTCGATGCCGTCGCTGACCACTTCCAGCGAAGCGCCGAGGCCGATCACGTGGTCGACGAAATCGGGGAAGTCCGGGTCGATGTCGATGCTGTCGAAGAATTCCAGCAGTTGTGCCGGCGTGGCCTTGATCAGCGCCAGTTGACGGCTGAGGCATTCACGGGAACCGATCTTGCCCTCCAGCCATTCATTTTCGATGGCTTCCCAGCTCGGGTCGGCGAAGCGTTCAAGGATGCTGTCGATTACGTCGGTACGGGTGATCGTCCCGTCGAAATCACACACGATATGCCAGTCAATCATCTGCAGTACCTGTTGGGTCGAGGCAGTTGTCAGGGTGCGCGGTCTGCGCCTGGCAAGGGTGGGAGCAGGGACTGTGCCAATTGGCCAAAGCCCCGTGCTGGCGGGGGCGATGCGCGGTTTTCGAAAAGTGGAGCTACAATTTTTGTAGCTTGCTACAAACAACATGAGTGCTTGCGCCAAGGGCGGTATCCGGGGATTGATGCGCGCAAGTTCAGAAAAGGAATGACCTCATGCAGAGGAAGACACTGGCGTTATTGGCCGCACTGGCCTGCTTTTCCGGGCCCGCCCTGGCGGATGGCATTACAGGTGAAGCAGGAATCGGGGTGGGGTACCAACCGCATGATCCGAGCGGCAGCCGCTACGAAACCCGACCGATCCCGTATCTGGATCTGGACTGGGGCGATGTCAGCCTCGGTACCGACGATGGCCTGACCTGGAGCGCCTTGAAAAGCAACGGTTTCAGCGCCGGGCCGTACGTCAATTACCTCTCCGGGCGCACCGCCAACGGCGAGTTGCGCGGCCTGCGTGATGTGCCCGACATGGCCGAGGCTGGCGGCTTCGTGCAATACGCTCCGGCCGATTTCTGGCGCGTATTCGCCTTCGTTGGCCAGGCCGTCGGCGGTGGCAGCGGGCAGGGCGGCGTGTTTGGCAAAGTGGGCGGTGAAATTGGCTATCCACTGGGCGGCGGGGTGATCGGCAGCAGCAACCTGACCGCGCATTTTGCCGATGCGCAGGGCACCCAGACCTTCTTCGGTGTCAGTGATCACGAGGCGCAGGCCTCGGGCATCCGCGCGTACAACGCCGGCGGCGGTTTGCAGAACGTGGCGCTGACCCAGAGCTTCGAGTTCCCTCTGGCGCCACACTGGTCGCTGGTCACCAGCGTGAGCTGGATTCACCTGACTCGCTCGGCGGCGGACAGCAGCATCGTCAAAGCGGTGGGCGATACCAATCAGGGCGAAGTGCAGGCGGCCATCGCCTACAAGTTCGACTGATTACGCGCGCGGGCAAATTGGTCTGCGGTTTGCAGACAGCCATGTCGAATCCATTCCTCCAGGATGTTCTTCATGGCTCGCCCTGCTAACCGTCTGCTGGCTCATTCATTGTGGGACCTGATCCCCGTCGCTTTGGGCCTGGCCCATTTCGCTTTCGTCCTGTGGCTGGTTGCGGCCTTTCACGACCTGTCCTGGTGGACTTATGTGCCGCTGGCGCTGGGCTACGCAATCAGCCTGTCGTGGAGCATCAACAGCATTTCCCACAACCAGATTCACAACGCCTACTTCACCCCGGCGTGGCTGAACCGGGCATTCGATCTGTTGTTGTCGGTGACCATCGGTTTTTCGCAAACCCTCTATCGCGATATCCACAACCGCCATCACCGCGGCAACTCGGATCTGCCGGGGCCGGACGGCAAGACCATTGATCCGCTGTCGATCTATCTGCGCGGCAAGAACGGTCAGCCGGAGAATCCCTGGGCCTACACCTTCCTGAGTTTTTTCCGCGACGACCCCAAGCCGATCTACAACGAAATGCGCCGCAAACGCCCGAAGGATGCGCGTTGGGTTCAGGTCGAGATCTATGTGACGGTAGCGTTTTATTTGCTGCTGGCGGTGTATGACTGGCAGGCGGTGCTGGTGTTGTTGCCGTTCTGGTATCTGGGCCAGGCGCTGTCTTCGCTCAACGGTTACTACGAGCATTTTGGCGGCAACCCGGACTTGCCGATTGCCTGGGGCGTGAGTGCCTACAGCCCGCTGTACAACCTGTTGTGGATGAACAACGGCTATCACGCCGAGCACCACTACCGGCCGAAAATGCACTGGACTCAGGTCAAGGCCTATCACCGGCAGATCGCCCGGCAACAGCAGGAAGCGGGGGTGAAGGATATTCCGCTGGCGCACGGTTTGGGCTTCCTGCTGAACCACCAAAAGCCTGACGCCTGACCGATTTGTGTAGGAGCTGCCGCAGGCTGCGATCTTTTGATCTTGAAAAGCAAAGATCGTCCGATCGCGGCCCGAGCCTGCGGCAGCTCCTACACGGAGCATTTCAGTGCTCTTCGCCCTCGGCGAGCAAGGCTATCCCGCCCATGATCACCGCCACGCCGACCCAGTGCAGCAGACTGATCTGCTCGCCCAGTCCCAGCCACGACCCCAGCAGCACCCCGACAAACACCAGCGAACTCAGGGGAAACGCCAGCGACAGACTGCTGCGTCGCAGAATCAGCATCCAGACGAAAAACGCGCCGATGTAGCAGGCAACCGCCACCCATACCCCGGGCGTCATGACGATGCCTTGCAGCCATTGCAGGCTGAAGTCCATCTGGCCCAACTGATCGCCACCGACCTTGCTCGCGATCTGTCCGCCACTTTCCAGAATGATCAACAGCGCCCAGAGCACAATGGTGCCCACGCGCCCGTGTAGCCAATGCATTGCGTCGTTCCTTTGCAGTTCCAGGCGAGCTTCAGACATGGCCGGCACACACAAGCATCACGCCCGCCGTAATCACCAGCGTGCCCAGCCAGCGCCGCCGGCTGACGGTTTCGCCAAGCACCAGTTTGCCCGCCAGCACCACGCCGCAATAGGCCAGCGCGGCTGCCGGAAACAACAGACTCAGCGGTGCCCGCGACAGGGCGCCGAGCCAGACGAAAAACTCGATCGCGTAAGCGCCTATCCCGCACCACAATAGCGGTGCGTTGAACACTTGGCCCCAGAACACCTGAAGCCGAAAACCACCCTCCAGCTCCGGTAATCGATCCAGGCCCAGTTTGAAACACAGCTGGCCGATCACATCCAGAACGATGGACAGGGCCACCAGCACAATCACGGTGAAAGTCATGGAAACAGTTCCTCGAACAGGTCGATCAAGGCTTGATTGGTGGTGGAGTTGCGCAGGATATCGGTGTCGCTCCAGCGCTCGGCCGGCGGCTGATCGGTCTTCGCCTCCCAGCGTTTGAATACGTTGCTGAAGGCCGGACGGGCGTATTCGCCGCAGATGTCGATGCCGATGATTCGCTTGCTCGCCGCCAGCGCGCGCAGGGCCTGAAGCATATGGCTCAGGCGCATGCCGCCCTGATCCCAGTTGGTCGCGGCGTCTTCGCTGGCGAGCACGTCCTTGTCGATAGTGATCCACACCGCATCGGTCGGCAGGCTGGCGATCATTTTGTCGAGGAACAGGGTCCAGTCGACCTCGGACAAATTGCGCCAGTGCAGCATGTTTTCCTGCTGTTCATGGCCGGCGCCATCACCGACTCGCCCCCAGACTCGGGAGGGCGCGTGCTGCCACGGAAACAGCTGCAGAACCCCGCGTTTGAGCGCTGCGAGGTTGCCGCCCTTCAGTTGTGGATTTTGCAGATCATCGCTGCACGGGCCGAGGGTGACGATGCGGCGGATGTCCGGCAGTTTCAGGGCCTGATTGACCCAGGAACCGCAATGCCGACGCGGCGCAAACCGCACCCAGTCAGGGTGATTGTCGAAATGGATCAGGCTGACCGGCTCGGGCAGGTCGGTGAGAAACGCCGGGGTCAGGTGGTGATAGTCACCGGAGCCGACGAAGAAGATTTCCGGTGCCGGGCCGATGTGCCGCGGCCGCTGCTGCAAGCGTTCGGCGAAGCGTCGCCAGGTGCGTTCGCTGGACCAGAGCCGGAGTTTCGGGCCGAGGTCGAGCAGGTCCAGGCGTCTGGCGCGGCCACTGTCGAGCAGCCGCGCAATCGGCGCCTGGGCGGTCAGGCTGTGGTCGAGATCTAAAATATTCAAGGTCGCTATTTACCCTTGGCAGACCCTGCCAGACACCGGCCTCATCGAGCATGAGCGCCAGCCGGGCAGGGCTTTCGGGGGTAAATGCAAGGGACGGGCCAGCCGTTGTCTCAGGCGTGCAGACGCACCCACACCGTGACCAGCACGGTCGCGGCGATCAACCACGCCACAACCGCCACCGCGAGTGACGCCTCCAGGCGCATGCGGTCGACCATCACGTACAGCGTCGCCAGATAGATGAAGTACGGAACGATCGACCACATGCCGAACACAATCGTCGCCTTCAGATCGTCGATCGAGCGGCCCTTGCCGACGATGTAGTGGGCGATCAGGGCGAAGGTCGGAAACAGCGGCACCAGTCCGGCGATGTAATAGTTTTTGGTCTTCGACAGCGCGGCGAGGATCAGCACCACCGCCGCGCCGAGTGCCGCTTTGAGTATCAGATCCATCAGTGGCTCAACCCGTACTTTTTCACTTTGTCGAACAGCGTGGTCTTGGCCATGCCCAGTTCTTGACTGGCCTGGGTCAGGTTGCCGCCACTGCGTTGCAAGGCGTCATTGAGCAGGTTGCGCTCGAAGGCTTCCACCGCTTCGGCGAACGCCAGCCCCTGACCGCCGCTGCTGGCGCCGGACTTCTTGAATGCCGGCAGGCCGAGGGCAAAGCGCTCGGCGACGTTGCGCAGTTCACGCACGTTGCCCGGCCAGTCGTGACTCATCAGGTTCGACAGGGTCTGGTTGTCCAGCTCCGGCAGCACCCGGTCAAAACGCAGCGCTGACTGCTGGGTGAAGTGTTCGAACAGTTGCAGGATGTCTTCGCGCCGCTCGCGCAGTGGCGGCAATTCCAGCGTCACCACGTTGAGGCGGTAGTACAAGTCGCTGCGGAATTCGCCGGCCTTGCTCGCGTCGTCGAGGTCGGACTTGGTCGCTGCAATCACCCGGCAGTCCACCGCCACACTCTGGTTCGAACCGAGGCGTTCGAGGGTGCGCTCCTGCAACACGCGCAGCAGTTTGATCTGCAGCGGCAGGGGCATGCTTTCCACTTCATCGAGGAACAGCGTGCCGCCGTCGGCGTGTTCGATCTTGCCGATGCGCCGTTTGCCGGCACCGGTGAAGGCGTTGGCCTCGTGGCCGAAGATCTCGCTTTCGAAGAGGTTTTCCGGCAGGCCGCCGCAGTTCAGCGCGACGAACTGCTTGGCATGCCGACGACTGAAGTCGTGCAGGCAGCGGGCGACCAGTTCCTTGCCGGTGCCGGTCTCGCCTTCGATCAATACGTTGGCGGAGGTGTCGGCGACGTTGGCGATCAGTTCGCGCAGGTTCTGCATGGCTGGCGAGCGCCCGATGATCCGGCCTTCGAGGGAGTCGCGTTCGGCCAGTTGCCGACGCAGCGAAGACACTTCCCGAGCCAGGCTGCGTTGCTCCAGCGCGCGACGAGCGACATCCACCAGACGCTCCGGCGAGAACGGTTTCTCCATGAAATCGTAGGCGCCTTTCTGCATCGCGCCGACCGCCATGGAGATGTCGCCATGACCGGTGATCAGCACCACCGGCAAACTGCGGTCGCGCGCCTTGAGGCGGGTCAGCAGTTCCAGGCCATCGATGCCGGGCAGGCGAATGTCGCTGATGACGATCCCGGCAAAGTTGTCGCCGACCCGCTCCAGCGCTTCTTCGGCACTGCCGACGCCGATGCAGGGAATGTCTTCCAGGGTCAGCGCCTGCTGGCAGCCGAGCAGCACATGGGGGTCGTCTTCGACGATCAGCACACTAAGGTCGTGGTTCATATTGGCTCGGCAGGAGTAGGGCTTACCAACGGTAAACTGAGGACGAAGGTGGTGCCACCGCTGGCCGGGTGTTCGACACCCAGATGCCCGCCGGTGGCGGCAGCGAGGCTGGCGGAGAGGGTCAGGCCGAGGCCCAGACCCTGTTCACCGGGTTTGGTGGTGAAGAACGGCTCGAACAGATGCTTGCGCGCCTCGGCGTCGACCCCGTGGCCGTTGTCGCGCACCCGCAGGCGATATTTGCCGTTGAACTCTTCGCCTTCCAGCCACAGCTGCGGTGAAGGTTGCGCCTGCATGGCGTCGAGGGCGTTGCCGATCAGGTTGACCAGAATCTGTTCGAGGCGGGTCTGGTCGATCTGCACCTGTACGTCGCTGAACTGCCGGTGCAGTTGCAGCGCCATGCCCTCGACCCGCGCGCCGAGCAGTTGCAGGGCCGCGTCCACCGCTTTGCCGAGGCTGGCCTGGCCTTCGTTGTCGCCGCGCCGGGCGAACGAGCGCAGGCTGGCGGTGATCCGGCCCATGCGGTCGATCAGGTCGTTGATGGTCTTGAGGTTGGTGCTGGCGACATCGAGCTGGCCGCGTTCCAGAAAGCGAATGGTGTTGCCGGACAGGGTGCGCATCGCCGCCAGCGGCTGGTTCAGTTCGTGGGCGATGCTGGTCGACATCTGGCCGATGGCCGCGAGTTTGCCGGCCTGCACCAGTTCGTCCTGAGCGCGGCGCAAGGTCTCTTCGGCCTGGCGCCGTTCGCGGATCTGGCTCTTCAGCCGTTCGTTGCTGGCGCGCAGGTCGCCGGTGCGTTCGGTAATCCGACGCTCCAGTTGATTGTTGGCTTCCTGCAAGGCTTCGCGGGCGGCGAGGCGGGTGGCGATGACCTTGCGCCGTTCGTTCCAGGCGATCAGCAGGAACGCCACCAGGGCGAAGGCCACCGCCACCAGGATTCCCTGATTGATCGCTTCACGACGCAAGTCCTGCAACGGCGTGAGCAGGGTGAAATTCCATGGTGTGTCGCTCAGCGGCCGGGTCTGCGCCAGATAGCTGATGCTGTCGTCATCGGCGCTCAGTTCGCTGTTGGCCGGGAAGGTCAGTTTCTCCACACCGTCGGCCAGGGTTTCGCGGGCCAGCGGTTGCAGTTCGTTGAGCGGGAACCAGTAATACTGCAGGCTGCGCGCGAGCTTCTCTTTGGTTTCATCGCTCAGCGGCACCACCGATTTCAGGCGCCGCGCCGGATCGCTGGAAAGAATGATGATGCCGTTCTCGTCGCTGACGAAGGCTTCCAGGCGGGCGCGTTGCCAGCGTTCTTCCAGCGCTTCGAGGCGCACCTTGACCACGGCGACGCCGATGATCTTGCCGTGTTCTTCCAGGCCATGGGCCAGGTAGTAACCGGGTTCGCCGCTGGTGCTGCCGATGCCGTAGAAACGTCCGGGCTCGCCGCGCACGGCGTTCTGGAAATAGGCGCGAAAGGACAGGTCTTCACCGAGGTAACTGTCGACGTCGCGCCAGTTGCTGGTGGCCATTACGCGGCCGGTGGTGTCCATGACGTAGATAGCCCGACTGCGGCTGCGCCGGTTCAGGCCTTCAAGGTAAGCATTGACCGTTTGCCGGTGTTCCGGAGTCGGGTCGGCCAGCAGTTGCGGGACACTGGTTTCCAGTTCCAGCAGGCTGGGCAGATAGGTGTATTTGCTGATCTCGCTTTCGACCGTGCGCGCGTGCAGTTCGAGCTGACGCTGGCCGTTTTCGCTGAGGCTGCGGATGCCGAAATGTTCACTGGTCCAGAAGCCGATGTAACCCAGTCCGATCATCAGGATGATGATCAGCGGCGGCAGGAACAGATGGCGAATCAGACGGGGCTTCACGGCAAGTGATGGCGGCGCTGCGCGATAGAGATTGGGGTCGCATTTCATCACAGTTGCCTTGGGTCAACCAGCATGGCTAACAGCATCCTGGTTTGTTCGAGCGCGGAACCTGTGGCGAGGGGATTTATCCCCGATCGGCTGCGAAGCAGTCGTCAAACCGGCAGATGCGGTTTGATTTTGAAATGCTGGGGTCGCTTCGCGGCCCATCGGGGATAAATC
>NZ_JASCPO010000110.1:0-19091 GCF_029960145.1 Pseudomonas sp. PS01299
GAGCAAGCCCGCTCCCACAGGTTTTGTGGTGTGCGCAAATGCTGGCTACAACCCGGTCACTGTGGGAGCGGGCTTGCTCGCGAAGAGGCCGGCCCAGACAACATAAAAATCACAGGCATAAAAAAGCCCCGCACTTCTTTCGAAGGCGGGGCTTTTTGGGGCGCATTGATCAGAACAGATCGATCGGTGCCTGCTCATCCGCCGGCAGCGGACTGCCCGGTACGGCGCCGTTGCCCAGCTCATTCACCGAGGGCGGCGTGTCTTCGGACTTGAACAGCTCGAAGTAGGCGCCCGGCGTGCTCGGCGTTGCCGCACGACCGCTGACCGGATCCACCCGCAGGCTGAGAATGCCTTCCGGCTCAGGCTGTACGTGCGGCGGCTTGTCCTTGAGCGCGGCAGACATGTAGTTCATCCAGATCGGCAACGCCACGGTGCCACCAAACTCGCGGCGACCAAGGCTTTCCGGCTGGTCAAAGCCGGTCCACACGGTGGTCACGTAATCGGCGTTGTAACCGGAGAACCACGCATCCTTCGATTCGTTGGTGGTACCGGTCTTGCCGGCGATGTCGCTGCGACCCATGGCCAGTGCGCGGCGTCCGGTGCCGAGCTTGATCACGTCCTGCAGCATGCTGTTGAGGATGTACGTGGTACGTCCATCGACGATCCGCTCGGCAACGGCCGGCGCTTGTGGCGCAGTGGCAGCGCCCGGTGCTTCACCCGGAACCGGTGCGGCGTTGACGGTGATCGGCTGAGACTCCGGCGCGGCAAGGCCATCGGTCGCCGAGCCACCCTGTGGCACGGTCGGCGGGTTGGCGACGAACAGCGTGTCACCGTTGCGGCTTTCGATCTTGTCGATGATGTACGGGGTGATCTTGTAGCCGCCGTTGGCGAAGGTGCTCCAGCCGGTAGCGATTTCCATCGGGGTCAGGGTCGCGGTGCCCAGCGCCAGCGACAGATTCGGCGGCAGGTCCTGCTTGTTGAAGCCGAAGCGGGTGATGTAATCGATGGTCTTGCCCACGCCCATTGCCTGCAACAGGCGGATCGACACCAGGTTACGCGACTTGTACAGCGCCTCGCGCAGACGGATCGGGCCGAGGAAGGTGTTGGTGTCGTTCTTCGGCCGCCAGACCTTGTCCAGGTACTCGTCGACGAACACGATCGGCGCATCGTTGACCAGCGTCGCGGCGGTGTAACCGCTGTCCAGCGCAGCGCTGTAGACGAACGGCTTGAAGCTCGAACCCGGCTGACGCTTGGCCTGCAGGGCACGGTTGTAGTTGCTCTGCTCGAAAGCGAAACCACCGACCAGCGAGCGAATCGCGCCGTTCTGCGGATCCAGCGACACCAGCGCGCCTTGCGCCTGCGGGATCTGGCTGAATTTCAGCGAATTGTTCGGCTGACGCTGCACGCGAATCAGGTCGCCGACCTGCGCCACATCCGACGGCTGACGCGGTGCGGCGCCCATGCTGTTGGTGTTGAGGAACGGCCGCGCCCATTTCATGGTGTCCCAGGCGACGTGTTCTTCGCCGGTACGGGTCAGCACCTGCAAGCCATTCTTGTCGACCTGGGTAACGATGGCCGGCTCCAGGCTGCTGATGGTGCGCTGCTTGGTCAGCTCGGTCGCCCAGGCTTCGTGAGTCTTGCCCGGCAGGCGCGACTCGGGTCCGCGGTAGCCATGGCGCTGATCGTAGGTCATCAAGCCTTCGTGCAGCGCGGTGTTGGCCATTTCCTGCAGGTTGCTCGGCACCGTGGTGGTGACGCGGAAACCTTCGGTGTAAGCGTCGCTGCCATAGCGACCGACCATTTCGGCACGGGCCATTTCGGCGATGTACGGTGCGTTCACTTCCGGGGTCGGCACGTGATAGCTGGCGTTCAGCGGCTCGTTGATCGCGGCGGTGTAGTCAGCCTCGGAAATCTTTCCGAGCTTGTACATGCGTCCGAGAATCCAGTCGCGGCGCTCCTTGCTGCGCGCCGGGTTGGCCAGCGGGTTGAAGCGCGACGGGGCTTTCGGCAGGCCGGCGATCATCGCCATCTGCGCCAGGCTGACGTCGCGGATCGACTTGCCGTAATACACCTGCGCCGCCGCCTCGATGCCGTAGGCGCGGTTACCCAGATAAATCTTGTTCACGTACAGCTCGAGGATCTCGTCCTTGGTCAACTGCCGTTCGATCTGCAGGGCCAGAAGAATCTCGGTGGTTTTGCGCGAGAAGCTGCGTTCGCTGGTCAGGAAGAAGTTCTTCGCCACCTGCATGGTGATGGTGCTGCCGCCGGACTGAATGTGCCCGCTTTTGACCAGTTGGGTCGCGGCGCGCATCAGGCTGCTCGGATCGACGCCATAGTGGTTGGCGAAATTGTCGTCTTCAGCACTTAGTAACGCATTAATGAAATTGGGTGGAATGTCGGCGAAACGGATCGGAGTACGGCGCATTTCGCCAAATTCTGCGATCAACTTGTTGTCGCTGCTGTAGACCCGGAGCGGAATCTGCAACTGAATGCTTCTCAGCGCCTCCACAGACGGCAAACCCGGACTAAGGTAAAGAAACGCGCCGCTGAGACCTAAAAGCAGTCCGCAGAAAACGGCGACGATGGACCAACCGAAAAATTTCAGCAGACGAATCAAGGCTTTTGAACATCCAGGGCAAAGAATGAATTGGGCGGCAGGGTTCCGGTAACACACAGAACAGCCTGGGCCGGCAGTAAAAAGCGGAAAAAAACGCTGGGCATTATAAGCACTTTTCTGCTGGGGGCGTCATTTGCGCTTCTGTCAAGACGGGGTGAAGGAACGCAATGCGTATTACAGAGTCCGTAACTCACGGAAAGTCATAGGGAATTGGTAGTGCTGGGACTCTTCAAGAAAAAGACCAATACGTTACTGGGGATCGACATCAGCTCCACTTCGGTGAAGCTGCTGGAGTTGAGCCGTCAGGGCGATCGCTACCGGGTCGAGGCCTACGCGGTAGAGCCGCTGCCGCCCAACGCCGTGGTCGAAAAGAACATCGCCGAGCTCGAAGGCGTGGGCCATGCCTTGTCCCGGGTGCTGGTCAAGGCACGCACCGGGCTCAAGAGCGTGGCGGTGGCGGTGGCCGGTTCTGCGGTGATCACCAAGATCATCGAGATGGACGCCGGACTGACCGATGATGAGCTGGAAAACCAGCTGAAGATCGAAGCCGACCAATACATTCCCTATCCACTGGACGAAGTCGCCATCGATTTCGAAGTCCAGGGCGTGTCGCCGCGCAACCCGGAGCGCGTCAGCGTGCTGCTGGCCGCCTGTCGCAAGGAAAACGTCGAAGTCCGCGAAGCGGCGCTGGCGCTGGCGGGGCTGACCGCGCGCGTGGTCGATGTCGAGGCCTATGCGCTGGAGCGCTCGTTCGGCCTGCTCGCTACTCAACTGGCAGCCTCGCAGGAACGCCTGACCGTGGCGGTGGTGGACATCGGCGCGACCATGACCACCCTCAGCGTCCTGCACAACGGCCGCATCATCTATACCCGTGAGCAGCTGTTCGGTGGCAGGCAGCTGACTGAGGAGATCCAGCGCCGCTACGGCCTGACCGTCGAGCAGGCCGGGCTGGCGAAAAAGCAGGGCGGTCTGCCGGACGACTATGTCAGCGAGGTATTGCAACCGTTCCGTGATGCTCTGGTGCAGCAGGTCTCGCGCTCGTTGCAGTTCTTCTTTGCCTCCGGGCAGTACAACGCGGTCGATCACATTCTGCTGGCCGGCGGCACCGCCTCGGTGCCGGGGCTGGATCGGCTGATCGAACAGCGTCTGGGCACCCCGACCCAGGTCGCCAACCCGTTTTCCGACATGGCCTTGAGCAGCAAGGTCAACGCCGGAGCCCTGGCCAGTGACGCGCCGGCCCTGATGATTGCTTGCGGGCTCGCGCTCAGGAGTTTCGACTGATGGCGCGGATCAACCTTCTCCCCTGGCGTGAGGAACGTCGCGAAGAGCGGCGCAAACGCTTTCTGCTGATCCTGATCGGGGTGTTCGTCGGTTCGGTGGGCGCAGTGTTCATCGCCGATCAGATCTTCAGTACCGCCATCGAGCGGCAGGCAGCACGCAATGACTACATTGGCAAACAGATCGCCGTGGTCGACGAACGGATCAAGCAGATCAGCGAACTCAAGGCACGGCGCCAGCAACTGGTCGAGCGCATGCGCATCATCCAGGACTTGCAGGGCAACCGGCAGATCAGCGGACGGATCTTCGACCAACTGGCGCGCACGCTGCCGGACGGGGTGTATTTCACCAGCGTGAAATTGCTCGGCAAGACGCTGTCGATCAGTGGCGCGGCGGAGTCGAACAATCGCGTCTCGGAGCTGATGCGCAATCTGGACGCTTCCGACTGGTTCGATGCGCCCAGCTTGAACGAGGTGAAAGCGACGACCGCCGGTCAGGTGGATCAGGCCAACGTCTTTCAGCTGACTGTGCGTCAGACCCAGCCAGCCGTGACGGAGGGCGACAAATGAAGCCGTCCGAATGGCTGCAAAGTCTGCGCAATATCGACTTCAACGATCTGGACACCAGCAATATCGGCTCCTGGCCGGCCGCGGTGAAAACTATCGCGGGAGCATTGCTTGCGGTGCTGGTGTTGGCGCTTGGCTATAACTTTTTCATCAGCGACATGGAAAACCAGCTGGAAGCCAAGCGTCAGGAAGAGGACACCTTGAAGGAGCAGTTCGCCAGCAAGGCGCACATGGCTGCCAACCTGGAGCTCTACACCCAGCAGATGAAGGAGATGGAGACCTCCTTCGGCGTGCTCCTGCGGCAGTTGCCCAGCGACACCGAGGTCCCGGGATTGCTCGAGGACATTACCCGTACCGGGCTGGGCAGCGGTCTTGAATTCGAAGAGATCAAGCTGCTGCCGGAGGTGACCCAGCCGTTCTACATCGAGCTGCCGATCCAGATCACTGTCACCGGGGCTTACCACGACCTCGCGACCTTCGTCAGTGGCGTCGCCGGGTTGCCACGGATCGTCACCTTGCACGATTTCGAACTGGCACCGGCCAATCCCGACGGCGGGACGAAGCTGCGCATGAGCATCCTCGCCAAGACCTACCGCTATAACGACAAGGGGTTGGACAAATGACCCCGATCCGTTATTTCGCCCTGTCAGTGCTGGTGCTCGGCCTCAGTGGTTGCGGCAGCAGTGACGAATTCAGCGACCTCGACGCCTACATGAACGAAGTGCGTCTGCGCCCGGCCGGCAAGATCGAGCCGACGCCGACCTTTCATTCCTATCCCACCTTTACCTACAGCGCGGCCAACCTGCGCAGCCCGTTCTCGCGCCAGGTGCGCGTCGATCTGGCCGGGCAGCAGCGTGGCTCGCGCAACGTCAAACCCGACCCCAACCGGGTCAAGCAATACCTCGAAGGTTTCAACATCGAGCAGTTTGAAATGGTCGGCACGATCTCCAATGCCAGCGGCTCCTTTGCCTTGCTGCGCGGGGCGGGTGCAGTGCATCGGTTGAAAGTCGGCGACTACCTGGGGCGCAACGACGGGCGCATTGTCGCCATCAGCGCCACTCAGGTCGATGTGGTCGAGATCGTGCCCGACGGCGAAGGCGCCTGGCTGGAACGTCCGCGCACCATTCCTTTGAAAGAGCACTCATAGTGGAAGTCGAACAATGAACAGGATTTTCTCCACCCTCGGTTTTTCGCTATGGATAGCGCTGCTTTCACCGATGGTTCAGGCGGCCAGCCTCAAGACGCTGGATGTCGCGGCGTTACCGGGTGATCGCATCGAGTTGAAGCTGTCGTTCGACAGCCCGCCACCGCAACCCAAGGGCTACACTACCGAATCGCCGGCGCGAATCGCCCTGGATCTGCCGGGTGTCGCCAGCCAACTGACGAGCAAGACCCGCGATCTGGGCAGCGGTAACGCGCGAACCGCCACAGTGGTGGAAGCCAACGACCGCACGCGCCTGATCATCAGCCTGACGCAACTGACGTCCTACACCTCGCGGGTCGAGGGCAACAATCTGTTCGTAGTGGTCGGGCAGGGCGCCAAGCCTGCTGCGCCACGGCCAGCCGCTGTTGCGCCACGACCGGTCGCGGCTCCAGCGCCGGCGAAGGCTTATACCCCCGTCGCCAAAACCATTCGTGGTGTCGACTTCCAGCGCGGCACTGCGGGGGAGGGCAACGTGGTCATTGACCTTTCGGACCCGACCATCGCCCCGGACATCCAGGAGCATGACGGCAAGATCATCCTGAGCTTTGCTCGCACGCAGTTGCCCGACAGGCTGCGGGTGCGCCTCGACGTCAAGGACTTCGCCACGCCGGTGCAGTTCGTCAACGCTGCCGCCACCGGTGATCGTGCGGTCATCACCGTCGAACCCAGCGGCACGTTCGACTATTCCACCTACCAGACCGACAACAAACTGACCGTCAGCATTCGCCCGATGACGGTCGATGACCTGCAAAAGCGCAACGCTGACCGCAACAGCTACAGCGGCGAAAAGCTTTCGCTGAATTTCCAGGACATCGACGTGCGCTCGGTGCTGCAACTGATCGCCGATTTCACCAACCTCAATCTGGTGGCCAGCGATACCGTGCAGGGCGGGATCACCTTGCGTCTGCAAAACGTGCCGTGGGATCAGGCGCTGGACCTGGTGCTGAAAACCAAGGGGCTGGATAAACGCAAGATCGGCAACGTGTTGCTGGTGGCGCCGGCCGACGAAATCGCCGCCCGCGAACGCCAGGAACTGGAGTCACAGAAACAGATCGCCGAACTGGCGCCGCTGCGCCGCGAGCTGCTGCAAGTGAATTACGCCAAGGCCGCGGACATCGCCAAGCTGTTCCAGTCGGTGACCAGCGCCGAGGCGAAAATCGACGAGCGTGGCTCGATCACTGTCGATGAGCGCACCAACAACATCATTGCCTACCAGACCCAGGATCGCCTCGACGAACTGCGGCGGATCGTGGCGCAACTGGATATTCCGGTGCGTCAGGTGATGATCGAGGCGCGGATCGTCGAGGCCAACGTCGATTACGACAAGAGTCTGGGCGTGCGCTGGGGCGGTTCGATCCAGAACAAGGGCAACTGGAACACCTCGGGGGTCAGCAATGGCTCGTCGACCACCATCGGCACACCGGGCAGTACCAGTACCAACTCGCCGTTCGTCGACATGGGCACGGTGGGTAATACCTCGGGGATCGGCATCGCCTTCATCACCGACAACGTGCTGCTCGATCTTGAGCTGACTGCCATGGAGAAAACCGGCAACGGTGAAATCGTCTCGCAGCCCAAAGTGGTCACCTCCGACAAGGAGACGGCGAAGATCCTCAAGGGCACCGAGATTCCGTATCAGGAAGCCAGCTCCAGCGGCGCGACGTCGGTGTCTTTCAAGGAGGCTTCGCTGTCGCTGGAAGTGACGCCGCAGATCACCCCCGACAACCGCATCATCATGGAGGTCAAGGTCACCAAGGACGAACCGGACTACCTGAACAAAGTGCAGGATGTACCGCCGATCAAGAAGAACGAGGTCAACGCCAAGGTGCTGGTGAACGACGGCGAGACCATCGTGATTGGCGGTGTTTTCTCAAATACTCAAAGCAAGGTCGTAGATAAGGTGCCATTTCTTGGCGATGTGCCGTATCTTGGCCGCCTTTTCCGGCGTGATGTGGTTTCGGAGAAAAAATCCGAGCTGCTGGTATTTCTCACTCCGCGTATCATGAATAACCAGGCGATTGCTGTGAGTCGTTGATTCTGTGCGAAATTTGATTCTTGTAGGACCGATGGGCGCTGGAAAAAGCACCATCGGCCGGTTGCTGGCCAAAGAGCTGCGCCTGCCGTTCAAAGATTCCGACAAGGAAATTGAACTGCGCACGGGCGCCAATATCCCGTGGATCTTCGACAAGGAAGGCGAGCCCGGCTTTCGTGACCGTGAGCAGGCGATGATCGCCGAGCTGTGCGCGTTCGACGGCGTGGTGCTGGCGACCGGCGGCGGCGCGGTGATGCGTGATGCCAACCGCAAGGCCCTGCACGCGGGCGGACGGGTGGTATATCTGCATGCCTCCGTCGAGCAGCAGGTCGGGCGTACGTCGCGCGATCGCAATCGTCCTTTGCTACGCACCGCCGATCCGGCGAAAACCCTGCGAGACTTGTTGGAGATCCGCGATCCGCTCTATCGAGAGATCGCCGATCTGGTGGTGGAAACCGACGAACGGCCACCGCGCATGGTGGTGCTCGACATTCTCGACCGTCTGGCGCAGCTGCCACCCCGTTAAAGCGCCGCCGGAAATGCGCTATCCTCGGCGTCCTGTCACAGCCGCCGAGGTTGTGGCGGATGGCGTGCGAGCGGCGTCAGATTCGCTATAGGCCGCAGACAACCAATAATTCAGGGCAGGACGCCTGCTTCCATCTTCACTGTGGGGACACATGCAGACACTCAAGGTCGATCTAGGCGAGCGCAGCTACCCGATTCATATTGGCGAAGGTTTGTTGGATCAGCCCGAGTTGCTGGCGCCGCATATCCATGGGCGGCAAGTGGCGATCATCTCCAACCAGACCGTTGCGCCGCTCTATCTCGAACGTCTGACCCGCAGCCTTGCGCAGTTCTCGGTGATCTCGGTGGTGCTGCCGGACGGCGAAGCCTTCAAGAACTGGGAAACCCTGCAACTGATCTTCGACGGCCTGCTGACTGCCCGTCACGACCGCCGCACCACAATCATCGCCCTCGGTGGTGGTGTCATCGGTGACATGGCCGGTTTTGCCGCCGCCTGCTACCAGCGCGGTGTCGATTTCATCCAGATTCCTACCACGCTGCTGTCCCAGGTCGATTCGTCGGTGGGCGGCAAGACCGGTATCAACCATCCGCTGGGCAAGAACATGGTCGGCGCGTTCTATCAGCCGAACGTGGTGCTGATCGATACCGCGTCCCTGAAAACCCTGCCAGAGCGTGAGCTGTCCGCTGGTCTGGCTGAAGTCATCAAGTACGGTCTGATCTGCGACGAGCCGTTCCTGACCTGGCTTGAAGACAACGTCGACGCTCTGCGCGCGCTGGACCAGAAGGCCCTGACCTATGCCATCGAGCGCTCCTGCGCGGCCAAGGCTGCAGTGGTCGGTGCCGATGAGAAGGAAACCGGCGTGCGCGCCACGCTCAATCTCGGCCACACCTTCGGCCACGCCATCGAGACCCACATGGGCTATGGTGTCTGGTTGCATGGTGAGGCGGTGGCCGCTGGCACCGTGATGGCGCTGGAAATGTCCGCGCGTCTGGGCTGGATCAGCGAGCAGGAACGTGATCGCGGCATTCGTCTGTTCCAGCGTGCCGGTCTGCCGGTGATTCCGCCGGAAGAAATGACCGAAGCCGATTTTCTCGAACATATGGCAATTGATAAAAAAGTGATCGACGGTCGTCTGCGCCTGGTGCTGCTGCGCCGGATGGGCGAAGCGGTGGTGACCGCCGATTATCCGAAAGAGGTTCTACAGGCCACGCTGGGAGCGGATTACCGCGCTCTGGCTCAGCTTAAAGGTTAATAAGATTCCGATGACTAGTTTGCATGCCGACGAGGCGTTCCTCGGCCATTTCCAGTTAAGTCACGACCCTTTCGCGCCGCGGGTGCCGGGCTTCAAATTCTTCCCGGCCCAGCGCAAACCGGTGCTGGGGCAATTGCACCACCTGGCGCGTTATAGCCAGTTGCTGCTGGTGGTCACCGGGCCGCAGGGCAGCGGCAAGACCTTGTTGCGTCAGGCGCTGGTAGCCAGCACCAACAAGCAATCGGTGCAAAGCGTTGTCGTGTCGGCCCGTGGAGCTGGCGATGCCGCCGGCGTGCTGCGTCAGGTGGCTCAGGCACTGAACGTGGCTCAGGCCGAAGTTGGCGCGATTCTGGATCAGGTAGTGCAACTCGCGCTTACCGGCCAGGAGGTCTATCTGCTGGTGGATGACGCCGAGCAGCTCGACGAATCCGCCCTCGAAGCGCTGATGGCGCTGGGTGCCGGGGCACCGGAAGGTCGCCCGCATGTGTTCCTGTTCGGTGAGTCGTCGCTGATCGCGCAACTGGAGGCCTTGCACCTCGAGGAAGAGCGCTTCCACGTCATCGAACTGCAGCCGTATACCGAAGAAGAGACCCGCGAATATCTCGACCAACGGCTGGAAGGTGCGGGCCGGGGTGTCGAACTTTTCACCGCGGATCAGATCTCTGAGATTCACGAAAGCGCCGAGGGTTGGCCTGGCAACATCAACCAGGTCGCTCGCGATGCACTGATCGAAGTCATGATTGCCAGCCGCTCTGCGGTCAAGCGTCCAAGTATGGGGTTCAACATGCCGAAGAAACACGTATTGGCGATATCCGCCGTCGTTGTGGTCGCGGTCGCCGCCGCCTGGCTGATGCCGGGTCGCAACAAGGCGCCAACCACTGGCGCACCCGTCAACGAACAGGCACAACTGCCATTGGGTCAGGGCGCCAAGGGTGGCGCACCGAACGTCGAGTTCGCCGGCAATACTCAGCCGATGCCGCTGCCGCTGGTCGGCAACTCGCAGCCGGTGATGCGCGGCCCGTTGGCTGAAGCCGCAGGCGGCATCACTGAAGGTGACGACGGCGTACCGGTCGAAGGTTCCAGCGCGACGCCGCCGACCGTAACGACTTCCGCACCACCGGCAGGTGTTCCGGCCGGTCCAGCGCCGACGCCAGTACCTGTTCCGGCGGCCAAGCCGACCCCAGCACCGACTCAGGTCGCCACCGCCAAGCCTGCTCCGGCAGCGCCAGCGGCCAAACCGGCTCCGGCTCCGGCCAAGCCTGTTGCGGCTGCCAAACCGGCCGAGAAGCCGGTTACCGTGGCCAAGGCTGCCAGTGGCAGCTGGTACGCCGGTCAACCGACCAGCAACTACGTGGTGCAGATCCTCGGCACCAGCTCCGAAGCGACCGCGCAGAACTTCGTCAAGGAGCAGGGCGGCGAGTACCGTTATTTCAAGAAAGTCCTTAACGGCAAGCCTCTCTACGTGATCACCTACGGCAACTTCGCCAATCGTGATGCAGCCGTTTCTGCCATCAAGGCCTTGCCAGCGAAGGTTCAGGCTGGTAAACCTTGGCCTCGCACTGTCGCCAGCGTCCAACAGGAACTGGCAACAACTCGCTGAAGATTCGGCGGCCTTACCCAGGCCGCCTCTCCAAGCACCTCAAAATTTCTACGAGTGCGCGCCGTCTCTACAGACCGCGTGCCTTGTGGTGTCTGCGTCACAGTAGTCTTTGAGTCGTTGCGGTCAAAATTAAAAAAGTTTTGACTAGCACAGCAGATCGCTTTAAACCTTTCACAAATGCGACATGAATTTGCGACATTTCGTCGTCAAATTTGTGAGCCTCTGTGTCGCTGTGTACAATGACCACCCTTTTGCCCCCGCAAAGCCGGCGTACGTTCGGCGCGGCAAGCAAGTGGTTGAATTGAAAAGAAATTTGCCTCGAAAAGAGGCAGCCTGGTGAGAAAGTGTCTATGAAAGCAGGTCTGTACCAACCAGATGAATTCAAGGATAACTGCGGTTTCGGCCTGATAGCCCATATGCAGGGCGAGCCCAGTCATACCCTTTTGCAAACGGCCATCGAGGCCCTGACCTGCATGACCCACCGCGGTGGGATTAATGCCGACGGCAAGACCGGTGACGGTTGCGGTCTGCTGATTCAAAAGCCTGACGCGTTCCTGCGGGCGATGGCCCAGGAAAACTTCAGCGTCGAGCTGCCCAAGCAATATGCCGTGGGCATGGTCTTCTTCAACCAGGATCCGGCCAAGGCCGAAGCCGCTCGCGAGAACATGAACTGCGAGATCCTCGCTGAAGGCCTGCAACTGATCGGCTGGCGCAAAGTGCCGATCGACACCAGCGTCCTCGGCCGCCTGGCCCTTGAGCGCCTGCCGCAGATCGAGCAGGTGTACATCGGCGGTGAAGGCCTGAGCGATCAGGACATGGCGGTCAAACTGTTCAGCGCCCGCCGTCGCTCGTCGGTGGCCAACGCCGCCGACACCGACCACTACATCTGCAGCTTTTCGCACAAGACCATCATCTATAAAGGCCTGATGATGCCGGCCGACCTGGCCGCGTTCTATCCGGACCTGGGTGACCAGCGCCTGCAAACCGCGATCTGCGTGTTCCACCAGCGCTTCTCCACCAACACCTTGCCGAAATGGCCGCTGGCCCAGCCATTCCGTTTCCTCGCCCACAACGGTGAGATCAACACCATCACTGGTAACCGTAACTGGGCACAGGCCCGTCGGACCAAGTTCACCAACGATCTGATGGATCTGGAAGAGCTCGGCCCGCTGGTCAACCGTGTCGGTTCCGACTCCTCGAGCATGGACAACATGCTCGAACTGATGGTCACCGGTGGCATCGACCTGTTCCGTGGCGTGCGGATGATCATTCCGCCTGCGTGGCAGAACGTTGAAACCATGGACCCGGATCTGCGTGCGTTCTACGAGTACAACTCGATGCACATGGAGCCGTGGGACGGCCCGGCCGGCGTGGTGATGACCGATGGTCGTTACGCGGTGTGCCTGCTCGACCGTAACGGTCTGCGTCCGGCGCGCTGGGTCACCACCACCAACGGTTTCATTACCGTTGCGTCGGAAATCGGCGTCTGGAACTACCAGCCGCAAGACGTGATCGCCAAGGGCCGTGTCGGCCCGGGCCAGATCCTCGCCGTGGACACCGAGACCGGGCAGATCCTCGACACCGACGCGATCGACAACCGTCTGAAATCCCGTCATCCGTACAAGCAATGGCTGCGCAAGAACGCCCTGCGCATCCAGGCGACCATGGAAGACAACGACCACGGTTCGGCGTTCTACGATGTCGATCAGCTCAAGCAATACATGAAGATGTATCAGGTCACGTTTGAAGAGCGCGATCAGGTACTGCGTCCGCTTGGCGAACAAGGCTACGAAGCCGTTGGCTCGATGGGCGACGACACGCCGATGGCCGTGCTGTCGCAGCGCGTGCGCACGCCGTACGACTATTTCCGCCAGCAGTTCGCGCAGGTCACCAACCCGCCGATCGACCCGCTGCGTGAAGCGATCGTGATGTCGCTGGAAATCTGCCTCGGGGCCGAGCGCAACATCTTCCAGGAATCGCCGGAGCACGCCTCGCGCGTGATCCTCAGCTCGCCAGTGATCTCGCCGGCCAAGTGGCGCTCGTTGATGAACCTCGACCGCCCGGGTTTCGAGCGGCAGATCATCGACCTCAACTACGACGAAAGCGTCGGCCTCGAAGCGGCGATCCGCAACGTTGCCGATCAGGCTGAAGAAGCCGTGCGTGCCGGGCGTACCCAGATCGTTCTGAGTGACCGCCATATCGCCCCGGGCAAGCTGCCGATCCACGCTTCGCTGGCCACCGGTGCAGTGCACCATCGTCTGACCGAAAAAGGCCTGCGCTGCGATTCCAACATCCTCGTGGAAACCGCCACCGCGCGCGATCCGCACCACTTTGCGGTGCTGATCGGTTTCGGCGCCTCGGCGGTCTATCCGTTCCTGGCCTACGAAGTGCTGGGCGACCTGATCCGCACCGGTGAAGTGCTGGGCGACCTCTATGAGGTGTTCAAGAACTACCGCAAAGGCATCACCAAAGGCCTGTTGAAGATCCTGTCGAAGATGGGCATCTCGACCATCGCCTCGTACCGCGGTGCGCAGCTGTTCGAAGCCATCGGCCTGTCCGAAGAAGTGTGCGGGCTGAGCTTCCGTGGCGTGCCGAGCCGCATCAAGGGTGCGCGTTTCGTCGACATCGAAGCCGAGCAGAAAGCCCTCGCTACCGAAGCCTGGAGCCCGCGCAAACCGATCCAGCAGGGCGGTCTGCTGAAGTTCGTCCACGGCGGCGAATACCACGCGTACAACCCGGACGTGGTCAACACCCTGCAAGCCGCCGTGCAGCAGGGCGACTATGCCAAGTTCAAGGAATACACCTCGCTGGTGGACAACCGTCCGGTGTCGATGATTCGCGACCTGTTCAAGGTCAAGACCCTCGACAAGCCGCTGGACATCAGTGAAGTCGAACCGCTGGAATCGGTGCTCAAGCGCTTCGACTCCGCCGGTATCTCGCTGGGCGCACTGTCGCCGGAAGCCCACGAAGCCCTGGCCGAAGCCATGAACCGCCTCGGTGCGCGTTCCAACTCCGGCGAAGGCGGCGAAGACCCAGCACGCTACGGCACCATCAAGAGCTCTAAAATCAAGCAGGTCGCCACTGGCCGTTTCGGCGTAACCCCGGAATACCTGGTCAACGCCGAAGTGCTGCAGATCAAGGTCGCCCAAGGCGCCAAGCCGGGCGAGGGCGGGCAACTGCCGGGCGGTAAGGTCAACGGGCTGATCGCCAAACTGCGTTATGCAGTGCCGGGCGTGACCCTGATTTCGCCACCGCCGCACCACGACATCTATTCGATCGAAGACTTGTCGCAACTGATCTTCGACCTCAAGCAGGTCAACCCGAAGGCGCTGGTCTCGGTGAAACTCGTGGCTGAAGCGGGCGTCGGCACTATCGCCGCCGGTGTGGCCAAGGCCTATGCGGACTTGATCACCATCTCCGGCTACGACGGTGGCACCGGTGCTTCGCCGCTGACCTCGATCAAATACGCCGGCGCTCCGTGGGAACTCGGCCTCGCTGAAACCCACCAGACCCTGCGCGGCAACGACCTGCGCGGCAAAGTCCGGGTGCAGACCGACGGCGGCTTGAAAACCGGCCTCGACGTGATCAAGGCGGCCATCCTCGGCGCCGAAAGCTTCGGCTTCGGTACCGCGCCGATGATCGCCCTGGGCTGCAAATACCTGCGCATCTGCCACCTGAACAACTGCGCCACCGGCGTTGCGACGCAGAACGAGAAGCTGCGCAAGGATCACTACATCGGCACCGTCGACATGGTGGTGAATTTCTTCACCTACGTCGCCGAAGAGACCCGTGAGTGGCTGGCCAAGCTCGGCGTGCGCTCCCTCGAAGAGCTGATCGGCCGCACCGATCTGCTGGAAATCCTCGAAGGCCAGACCGCCAAGCAACACCACCTGGATCTGACTCCGCTCCTGGGCAGCGATCACATCCCGGCGGACAAACCGCAATTCTGCGGCGTTGAGCGCAACCCGCCGTTCGACCAGGGCCTGCTGGCCGAGAAAATGGTCGACATGGCGACGTCGGCGATCAACGACCTCAGCGGCGCCGAGTTCGAACTGGACATCTGCAACTGCGACCGTTCGATCGGTGCGCGGATCTCCGGCGAAATCGCACGCAAGCACGGCAATCAGGGCATGGCCAACGCGCCGATCACCTTCCGCTTCAAAGGGACGGCCGGTCAGAGCTTCGGCGTGTGGAACGCCGGCGGTCTGAACATGTACCTGGAAGGCGACGCCAACGACTACGTCGGCAAAGGCATGACCGGCGGCAAACTGGTCATCGTGCCGCCGAAAGGCAGCGTCTATCAGACTCAGAACAGCGCCATCATCGGCAACACCTGTCTGTACGGCGCCACCGGCGGCAAGCTGTTCGCCGCCGGCACCGCGGGCGAGCGCTTTGCCGTGCGTAACTCCGGTGCCCACACGGTCGTGGAAGGCACTGGCGATCACTGCTGCGAGTACATGACCGGTGGTTTCGTCTGCGTTTTGGGCAAGACCGGTTACAACTTCGGCTCTGGCATGACCGGTGGTTTCGCCTACGTGCTCGATCAGGACAACACCTTCGTTGACCGGGTCAACCACGAACTGGTGGAAATCCAGCGGATCAGCGGCGAGGCGATGGAGGCCTACCGCAGCCACCTGCAGAACGTGCTGAACGAGTACGTCAAGGAAACCGAGAGCGAGTGGGGTCGTGAGCTCGCCGAAAACCTTGATGACTACCTGCGTCGTTTCTGGCTGGTCAAGCCTAAGGCTGCCAACCTGAAATCGTTGCTTTCCAGCACTCGTGCCAACCCGCAGTGATATGCGCCTGAAGAGTTTGATGAGGTTTTAACAATGGCTGAACGTCTGAATAACGACTTCCAGTTCATCGATGTCGGGCGCAAGGATCCGAAGAAGAAACTGTTGCGTCAACGCAAGAAAGAGTTCGTCGAGATCTACGAACCGTTCAAACCCCAGCAGTCGGCCGACCAGGCCCACCGCTGCCTGGGTTGCGGCAACCCGTATTGCGAGTGGAAGTGCCCGGTGCACAACTTCATTCCCAACTGGCTGAAGCTGGTGGCCGAGGGCAACATCCTCCAGGCCGCCGAGCTGTCGCACCAGACCAACACCCTGCCGGAAGTCTGCGGCCGGGTGTGCCCGCAGGATCGGCTGTGCGAGGGTGCCTGCACCCTCAACGACGGTTTCGGTGCGGTGACCATCGGTTCGGTCGAGAAGTACATCACCGACACCGCATTCGCCATGGGCTGGCGCCCGGACATGTCCAAGGTCAAACCGACCGGCAAACGTGTCGCGATTATCGGTGCGGGCCCGGCGGGTCTGGGCTGTGCCGACGTGCTGGTGCGTGGCGGTGTGACCCCGGTGGTGTTCGACAAGAACCCGGAAATCGGCGGTCTGCTGACCTTCGGCATTCCCGAGTTCAAGCTTGAGAAGACCGTGCTGAGCAATCGTCGCGAAGTCTTCACCGGGATGGGCATTGAGTTCCGCCTCAACACTGAGGTCGGCAAGGACGTGACCATGGAGCAACTGCTCGCCGAATACGATGCGGTATTCATGGGCATGGGCACCTACACTTACATGAAGGGCGGTTTTGCCGGTGAGGACCTGCCGGGCGTCTACGACGCGCTGGACTTCCTGATTGCCAACGTCAACCGCAACCTGGGCTTTGAAAAGTCGCCGGAAGATTTCGTCGACATGAAAGGCAAGAAGGTCGTGGTACTCGGCGGTGGCGACACGGCGATGGACTGCAACCGCACTTCGATCCGTCAGGGCGCCAAGTCGGTGACCTGTGCTTATCGTCGTGACGAAGCGAACATGCCCGGCTCGCGCAAAGAGGTGAAGAACGCCAAGGAAGAAGGCGTGAAATTCCTCTACAACCGCCAGCCGATCGCCATCGTTGGCGAAGACAAGGTTGAAGGCGTGAAAGTGGTCGAGACCCGTCTCGGCGAACCGGATGCCCGTGGCCGTCGCAGCCCCGAGCCGATCCCGGGCTCCGAAGAGATCATCCCGGCCGACGCCGTGGTCATCGCGTTCGGTTTCCGCCCGAGCCCGGCGCCGTGGTTCGAACAGTTCGAAATCCAGACCGACAGCCAGGGCCGCGTCGTCGCGCCTGAGCAAGGTCAGTACAAGCACCAGACCAGCAACCCGAAAATCTTCGCCGGTGGCGACATGGTGCGCGGTTCCGACCTGGTGGTAACGGCAATCTTCGAAGGCCGCAATGCGGCTGAAGGGATCCTCGATTACCTGGGCGTCTGATTACATTTCAGCCTGAAATGCGATCAGAAATGTGGGAGCGGGCTTGCTCGCGAAGGCTTTGTATCAGTCACCCGATGTATTGACTGACACACCGCTTTCGCGAGCAAGCCCGCTCCCACATTGGTTTCTGTGCGCTCAATACAGCGCAACAAATTGACCCGATAGACAAAAGGCTGACCTGCATCCGTGCCTTTTGCGTCGCGCTCTGAGAAAATGCCCGCACTTTTTTTCCGGATGCCGACATGACTGCCCTGAAGAACGACCGTTTCCTCCGCGCCCTGCTCAAGCAACCCGTTGACGTCACCCCGGTGTGGATGATGCGCCAGGCCGGCCGCTACCTGCCTGAATACCGCGCCAGCCGTGCCCAGGCCGGTGATTTCATGAGCCTGTGCATGAATCCGGAATTCGCTTGCGAAGTCACGTTGCAACCGCTCGACCGCTACCCGCAACTGGACGCGGCGATCCTGTTTTCCGACATCCTCACCATCCCCGATGCCATGGGCCAGGGCCTGTACTTCGAGACCGGTGAAGGCCCGCGCTTCAAGAAAGTCGTCAGCACCCTGGCCGACATCGAAGCGTTGCCGATCCCTGATCCACACAAGGATCTCGGCTACGTGATGGACGCGGTCAGCACAATCCGCCGCGAGCTGAACGGCCGTGTGCCGCTGATCGGCTTCTCCGGCAGCCCGTGGACCCTCGCCACCTACATGGTTGAAGGCGGTTCGTCGAAGGACTTCCGCAAGACCAAGGCGATGCTCTACGACAACCCGCAAGCCATGCACCTGCTGCTGGACAAGCTGGCGCAGTCGGTGACCTCGTACCTCAACGGCCAGATCCAGGCCGGCGCGCAAGCGGTGCAGATCTTCGATACCTGGGGCGGCAACCTGTCGGCGGCGGCGTACCAGGAGTTCTCCCTGGCGTACATGAAGAAAATCGTCAGCGGCCTGATCCGCGAGCACGACGGTCGCAAAGTGCCGGTGATCCTCTTCACCAAGAACGGCGGCCTGTGGCTGGAAAGTATCGCCGACGCTGGCGCCGACGCACTGGGCCTGGACTGGACCTGCGACATCGGCAACGCTCGCGCCCGTGTCGGCGACAAGGTCGCGCTGCAAGGCAACATGGACCCGACCGTGCTCTACGCCAAACCGGAAGCGATCCGCACTGAAGTCGGGCGCATTCTGGCCAGCTATGGCAAAGGCAGTGGCCACGTGTTCAACCTGGGTCACGGCATCACTCCGGAAGTCGACCCAGAGCACGCCGGTGCGTTCCTGCGCGCGGTACATGAACTGTCGGCGCAGTATCACGAGTAAGATTTTGACACTACCGCCCGAATGCAATGTTCGGGCGGTAATTGATTTTTCTATGTTTAAGTTGAAAGTGCAATAAACCTTGCTCGTAAAGATTGTTTACTTTGTGCAGTTTCTGTTAATGGTTTTCTCGTTGACGTTGATAATTCAGAGTCTTGTAATGGCGCCACTTGTTTATCAGGATGGTTGCAATGAAAAGAGTTGGATATTCGCGTCTCCAGATTGCTTTGCACTGGATATCTGCGGCAGTAATTTTATGGGCTCTATTGTCTGGCTTCTATGTGTCAGTCATTAAAGTTGCACCGGAAACAAAATTGATAGTCGGATTTATAAATGGGCGGCGGCGAAAACTGAGTGCAACACCTGACCTTTCCGGTACGGTGCTGTCCCTATGTCTTATTCCGAACTCAGCGTTGAAGAGCGCGCCACCATTCAAATCGGTCATGCCCAAGGTTTCAGCC
>NZ_JASCPO010000111.1:0-19022 GCF_029960145.1 Pseudomonas sp. PS01299
CTCTTCAGTTCAAACATCTTTGGGTTTTTAAGAAACCCTAAACTTGGCTCAGCAATCGTTGGTTACATCTTTGATTTCTCGCGGAGTAACTTGTGATGCTGATAATCTTGTTGACTATCAGTCTGACCCCACAAGCACCCACACGAATTGCTTGATTCAGTTGTTAAAGAGCGGTTGGTTAAGATCTTTCGTCTCAACCGAGGCGCGCATTCTACAGCAGCCTCATTTGCTGTCAAGTGATTATTTTTAGAAGTTTTCGAAGATTTCTTCAACAACTTCAACCACTTGCGCTTCCGATCTCTCGTTAGCGGGAGGCGAATTCTACAGCGTTACACGCTGCTGTCAACACCTCTTTTCTCCGCTTTCGACCGAGAAGATCGAACCGTCAAAAGAGCCAAACATCACCGCTCTTTCAACTCCTTCCAGGCTTCGATGAACTGAAGCAAGCCACTGCCGAAAACTGCGTAACTCGCTGAATCTCAAGGAGTTTTCCGTTTCGACTGCGCCGGAAGTGGGGCGAATTATAGACCTCCAGAATCTGCCGTCAACCGCTTTTTTCACATTTCTGTCATATCGGTCAAAAAAACCCGAAAACACGAAGGCCGACCTCTAGAGGTCGGCCTTCGTCATGCCCTGCTACTTACAAGCTAGGGAACGCGAATTGCGAAGCTTCATGGCTCGCACGCTGCGGCCAGCGCTGGGTGATGGCCTTGCGACGGGTATAGAAGCGCACACCATCCGGGCCATAGGCATGCAGGTCGCCGAACAGCGAGCGCTTCCAGCCGCCGAAGCTGTGGTAAGCCACCGGAACCGGCAGCGGTACGTTGACGCCGACCATGCCGACTTCGATCTCGTCGCAGAACAGACGCGCCGCTTCACCGTCACGGGTAAAGATGCAGGTGCCGTTACCGTATTCGTGATCGTTGATCAGCTTCATCGCCTCTTCCAGGCTGTTGACCCGAACCACGCACAACACCGGCCCGAAGATCTCTTCCTTATAGATGCGCATTTCAGGGGTAACGTTGTCGAACAGGCAGCCGCCGAGGAAGAAGCCCTCTTCGTTACCCGGAATGCTCAAGCCGCGACCGTCGACCACCAGGGTCGCACCCGCGGCCACACCGTCATCGACATAGCCGCTGACCTTGTCCCGCGCCTGACCGGTCACCAGTGGGCCCATGTCCAGACCGCACGAAGTGCCGGCACCGATTTTCAGCGCCTTGATCTGTGGAACCAGTTTCGCCACCAGCGCATCCGCTACCTGATCGCCGACACACACTGCGACCGAAATCGCCATGCAGCGCTCACCGCAAGAACCGTAGGCCGCGCCCATCAGCGCGCTGACCGCGTTGTCCAGATCCGCATCCGGCATCAGCACCGCATGGTTCTTCGCGCCGCCCAGTGCCTGAACGCGTTTGCCGCGCTTGGTACCTTCGGCATAGATGTATTCGGCAATCGGCGTCGAACCAACAAAGCTCAGCGCTTTGACTTCCGGCGCTTCAATCAGCGCGTCCACTGCAGTCTTGTCGCCATGCACCACGCTCAACACACCTTTCGGCAGACCGGCTTCGATCAGCAGTTGAGCGATCAGCAGCGTCGAGCTTGGGTCACGCTCGGACGGTTTGAGGATGAAGCAGTTGCCGCAGACGATCGCCAGTGGGTACATCCACAGTGGGACCATCGCCGGGAAGTTGAATGGCGTGATGCCGGCAACCACGCCCAGTGGCTGGAAGTCCGACCAGGCGTCAATGTTAGGGCCGACGTTGCGGCTGTATTCGCCCTTGAGGATTTCCGGGGCGGCGCAGGCGAACTCGACGTTCTCGATACCGCGCTTCAGTTCACCGGCGGCGTCTTCGAGGGTCTTGCCGTGTTCTTCGCTGATCAATTGCGAGATACGCGCTTCGTTCTGCTCCAGCAGTTGCTTGAAGCGGAACATCACCTGGGCACGTTTCGCCGGCGGGGTGTTGCGCCATGCCGGGAATGCAGCCTTGGCGGCGTCGATCGCGTGTTGAATGGTTTCGCGGGTGGCCAGCGGCAGCTTGTGGATCGCCTGACCGGTGGACGGGTTGAACACATCAACCGCGCGACCGTGCTCGGTCACCAGTTCGCCATTGATCAAATGCGGGATAACGCTCATCGAAAACTCCTGAATTCTTGTGTACAGACGCCCACATGGGGCGCCTGTTATTCGCAGGTATATATAGAGGGAAAATCAGTCGAGCTTGTTCAGCACTTCGCCAACCGCGTCGAACAGACGATCGAGGTCTTGCGGCTTGCTGTTGAAAGTTGGGCCGAACTGCAGGGTGTCGCCGCCGAAGCGCACGTAGAACCCGGCTTTCCACAGGGCCATGCCCGCTTCGAACGGACGCACGATGGCGTCGCCATCACGATGGGCAATCTGGATCGCACCGGCCAGGCCGTAGTTACGGATGTCGATGACGTTCTTCGAACCTTTCAGACCGTGCAGGGCATTTTCGAAATGCGGTGCAACCTCGGCCACGCTCTGCACCAGGTTTTCCTTTTGCAGCAGGTCGAGTGCCGCCAGGCCAGCGGCGCACGCCACCGGGTGGGCCGAGTAGGTGTAGCCGTGGGGGAATTCCACCGCGTATTCCGGAGTCGGCTGATTCATGAAGGTCTGGTAGATCTCGGAGCTGGCAATCACCGCGCCCATCGGAATCGCGCCGTTGGTGACTTGCTTGGCGATGCACATCAGGTCCGGGGTCACGCCAAAGCTCTCGGCACCGAACATCGAACCGGTACGGCCGAAACCGGTAATCACTTCGTCGAATACCAGCAGGATGTTGTGCTGATCGCAGATCTCGCGCAGACGCTTCAGGTAACCCTGAGGCGGAACCAGTACGCCAGCGGAACCGGCCATCGGTTCAACGAAGACCGCCGCGATGTTCGACGCGTCGTGCAGTTCGATCAACTTCAGCAGCTCATCGGCCAGGGCGATACCGCCCTGCTCCGGCATGCCACGGGAGAATGCGTTGCTGGCCAGCAGCGTGTGCGGCAGGTGATCGACATCCATCATCGCCTGACCGAACAGCTTACGGTTGCCGTTGACGCCGCCAAGGCTGGTGCCGGCGATGTTCACACCGTGGTAGCCACGGGCACGGCCGATCATTTTGGTCTTGGTTGACTGACCTTTCAGACGCCAGTAGGCACGAACCATCTTCACCGCAGTGTCGGCGCACTCGGAACCGGAGTCGGTGAAGAACACGTGGTTCAGGTTGCCCGGAGTCAGCTCAGTGATCTTTTCCGCCAACTGGAACGACAGCGGATGGCCGTACTGGAAGCCTGGCGAGTAATCGAGGGTGCCCAGTTGTTTGGATACCGCTTCCTGGATTTCCTTGCGGGTGTGCCCGGCGCCGCAGGTCCACAGACCGGACAGCGAATCGTAGATCTTGCGGCCCTTGTCATCGAACAGCCAGCTGCCTTCGGCACCCACAATCAGACGCGGATCGCGCTGGAAGTTGCGGTTGGCGGTGTACGGCATCCAGTGCGCGTCCAGCTTCAGTTGGCTGGCCAGTGGCGACGGCGCGTTTTCAGGCATGTTCATCGGGCAAAACCTCGCAGGGCATAAGCATCAGGGAGATAAAAAGCGTTGTTGCAGCTAAATTGCCATGCGGATAAAGTCGGTGAAATCCAACTTTTCTAACCTTCAGTTAGAAGCCTGCTAAACAATGAGAACAACAGCATGAGCAGTCGCCGCCCCGATCCGCTGGCCCAGGTCAGTGATTTTGATATTCGCCTGCTGCGGATTTTCCGCAGCGTGGTGGAGTGCGGCGGCTTCTCGGCGGCGGAAACCGTGCTCGGCATCGGGCGCTCGGCGATCAGCCAGCAGATGAGCGATCTCGAACAGCGCCTTGGCCTGCGTTTGTGCCAACGCGGCCGCGCCGGGTTCTCGCTGACCGAAGAGGGCCGCGAGGTTTATCAGTCAGCGCTGCAACTGTTAAGTGCGCTGGAAAGTTTCCGCACCGAGGTCAACGGCCTGCACCAACACCTGCGTGGCGAGTTGATCATTGGCCTGACCGACAACCTCGTCACCCTGCCCCACATGCGCATCACCCATGCCCTCGCACAGTTGAAGGAACGCGGGCCGGACGTGCAGATCCAGATTCGCATGATCGCTCCCAACGAGGTCGAACAAGGCGTGCTCGACGGTCGCCTGCATGTCGGCGTGGTGCCGCAGGCCAGCGCACTGTCGGGGCTGGAATATCAGCCGTTGTACAGCGAACGCTCACTGCTTTATTGCGCGGTGGGTCATCCGCTGTTTTATGTGGATGACAAGCAGCTGGATGACGAGCGCCTTAATAGCCAGGATGCGATTGCCCCGACCTTTCGTTTGCCGGCGGAGATTCAGGCGCATTACCAGGCGCTCAATTGCACCGCCAGTGCGTCCGACCGTGAGGGCATGGCGTTTCTGATTTTGACCGGGCGTTATATCGGTTATCTGCCGGATCATTACGCCAGCCTGTGGGTGCAGCAAGGTCGCTTGCGTGCGCTGAAATCGACGACACGTTTTTATGATTTGAGTCTGGCATCGGTCACGCGCAAGGGGCGGCGCCCTCATTTGGTGCTGGAAAGTTTTCTGGAGAGTCTGGCGGCGACGCGTTGAAAAATCCTGCAAGGCCCGACAGATCAGGTTTTCAACCACAAAATCACTGAATAACCTGAGCAAGTGGACAGCTTTTTGCAAAGCAGGATCAACCCCGATCCTTCAACAAGAAGCCTTAAGCCATGCAGCCAGATTCTGAACCGTCCAGCGACCTGATCTACGGCCTCGACGACCGCCCAAAACCACCCGCCGCAATCCTCGCCGCCCTGCAACACGTTCTCGCCAGTTTCGTCGGCATCATCACCCCACCGCTGGTGATCGGCTCGGCCCTCGGCCTGACCGCACACTTGCCGTACCTGATCAGCATGGCGCTGATGGTTTCCGGGGTCGGCACCTTTATTCAAGCGCGGCGGCCGTTCGGCATCGGCGCCGGGATGATCTGTTTGCAGGGCACCAGTTTCGCCTTCCTCGGCGCGGTGCTGTCGGCCGGGTTTCTGGTCAAGCAGCGTGGCGGCAGCCCGGAAGACATTCTGGCGATGATCTTCGGCGTATGCTTTTTCGGCGCCGTGGTGCAGATCGTCCTCAGCCGTTTCATCGGTCAATTACGCCGGGTTGTTACGCCGCTGGTGACCGGGATTGTTATTACTCTGATCGGCGTCAGTCTGATCAAGGTCGGCATCACCGATCTGGGCGGTGGATTCAATGCGCCGGACTTCGGCGCGCCGGGCAATCTGGCGCTGGGGGTGTTCGTGTTGCTGACGATCATCCTGCTCAACCGCTCGAACACGCCGTGGGTGCGGCTGTCGGCCATCATTATCGGACTGCTGCTCGGCAGTCTGGCCGCGTGGTTCAGCGGGAAACTGGTTCCGCAGGCATTGCCTGACTTGCCCTTGGTCAGTCTTCCCACACCGTTCAAGTTCGGTTTCAGCTTCGACTGGACCGCTTTCCTGCCCGTCGCGCTGATTTATCTGATCAGCACCATCGAAACCGTCGGCGACCTCACGGCCAACTGCATGCTCGCCCGCCAGCCGATCAGCGGCCCCTCTTATATAAGTCGTTTGCGTGGTGGTGTGCTCGGTGACGGCGTGAGCTGCATGATCGCCGCCACCTTCAGCGCCTTTCCCAACACCACGTTTGCGCAGAACAACGGCGTGATCCAGTTGACCGGCGTGGCCAGCCGCTATGTCGGGCTGTACATCGGCGCGATCCTGTTTTGTCTCGGTCTGTTCCCCATGATCGGCGCGGTGCTGCAGCAGATCCCCAAACCGGTGCTCGGTGGCGCCACGCTGGTGATGTTCGGCAGCGTAGCAGCGGCCGGGGTGCGGATCCTTGCACAGTCGCCGCTGGACCGACGCAGCATGCTGATCATCGCCACCTCGCTCGGCGTCGGCCTGGGCATTGCCGCGCAACCGAACCTGTTGCACCTGTTACCGAAACTGGTGCAAAACCTGTTCGATTCGGCGATCACCAGCGGTGGCCTGACCGCGATCATCCTGTGCCTGTTGCTGCCGGAGGCGAAAACCACCCGCGTCGAATCCGCCGCAGCGCTGAACAAGATCGAACAGGCGTAACGGTTTTATTGCATCAGGACTTGTCGGATGCCTGTGGGTGCGTTATCAACGCAACTGGTTGCACCCACAGACAAACCGGAAGTGCCTATGACCTTTGAAGTCCCTGCTCACGGCGGCAAACCCGCCAGCCGCATTCGTCAGAAGAACGAAGAGACCATCCTCAAAGCCGCCGAAGACGAGTTCGCCCGTCACGGTTACAAAGGCACCAGCATGAACACCATCGCGCAGAATGCCGGGTTGCCCAAGGCGAATCTGCATTACTACTTCACCAACAAGCTTGGGTTGTACGTGGCGGTGCTGAGCAACATCATCGAGCTGTGGGACAGCACCTTCAACACCCTGACCGCCGAGGATGATCCGGCCGAAGCGCTGACCCGCTACATTCGCGCCAAGATGGAATTCTCCCGCCGTCAGCCGCAGGCCTCGCGGATCTTTGCGATGGAAGTGATCAGTGGCGGCGAATGCCTGACCGAGTATTTCAACCAGGATTACCGCGCCTGGTTCCAGGGCCGCGCGGCAGTGTTCCAGGCCTGGATCGATGCCGGCAAGATGGATCCGGTGGATCCGGTGCACCTGATTTTCCTGCTGTGGGGCAGCACCCAGCATTACGCAGACTTCGCCACGCAGATCTGTCGCGTCAGCGGTCGCAGCAAGTTGACCAAGCAGGACATGGAAGACGCCGGCAACAACCTGATCCGCATCATTCTCAAAGGCTGCGGCCTCACCCCGACTATTTAAGACGTTTATGCCTTTCACCCTCAGCGGTTTTTGCGAGTACCGCGAAGAGATTCGCAAAAGCCGCTTCATCACCGTCGCCGCGCCGATCGGCAGCCCCGCAGACGCGCAGGCGTTCTTCGAACAACACAGCGACTTGAATGCCTCGCACAACTGCTGGGCGTGGAAACTCGGTGCGCAATACCGCAGCAACGACGACGGCGAACCCGGCGGCACCGCCGGACGGCCGATTCTGGCGGCCATCGAAGCGCAGGATTGCGATCAGGTCGCGGTGCTGGTGATCCGCTGGTATGGCGGCATTCAACTGGGCACCGGCGGTTTGGCCCGAGCCTATGGCGGCGGCGCGAACAAGTGCCTGCAAGCGGCGGCAAAAGTCGAGTTGATCAGCCGTGTGCCGCTCAGTTGTGCCTGCGGCTTTGCCGAGTTGGCGTTGGTGAAGCTGCGGGTGGCGGATCTGGCTGGCTTGGTAGTGGAAGAAAACTTCACTGCCAATGGTGTTGAGTTGCAGTTGGCAGTGGGTGAGGCGCAGATCGAGTTGTTGCAAACGCAACTGGCGGATTTGAGCCGTGGGCGGATTGTGCTGCAGCGTTAGAAGAGCAAAAGATCACAGCCTTCGGCAGCTCCTGCACAGGACTTAGTGTTTCCCAGTAAGAGCCGCCGAAGGCTGCGATCTTTTAGGGCATCGACGGATTTCTTTATTCCAGCAACTTGCCCACATCTGCTGTGCACCCGACTGTGGATAACCTGAGCACATATGGCTGTAACCCTTCTGTCACGTGGCTTTGCGCGATTTGCTCACTTTTCGTCCACTGCGCATGAAAAAAGATAAATCCCACGTAAAAACAGATAGTTAGCGCTTTTTATCACCATTGGGAGATAGCATCCCAGCGCTTATGCCAAGGATTTCCAATTGCGCACAAATACTGTGGAACAACCTGTGGATAAGCCGTTCATGGCTGGCGCAGTCGCAGGTTCTGTATAGCTTCGACCCGGCTGCTCGTTTTTTAACCAGTTCGTCACGGTGCAAAAATGGAGCCGGATCAACAGCTTTGCGCTGAATTGGTGCCGGCTCCTCCTGCGTTTTTCAGCGCGACGCTCTGCCGCCGGCACGCGGCAACAGTTACGGCGGGCGTTCCTGACTCAATGGCCAGGAAATTGCTTTATCCACAGGCACAACTCCAAGTCAGTCGAGCCTGTCATGCCAAGCCCAGATTCAACGCCGCGCCTGCAACTGCGCCAGATCAGCAAACGCTACCCCGGTTGTCTGGCCAATGACGCCATCGACCTGAGCATCGCGCCGGGAGAAATCCACGCACTGCTCGGTGAGAACGGCGCGGGTAAAAGCACGCTGATGAAGATCATCTATGGCGTCACCCAGGCCGATATCGGCGAAATGCTCTGGCAGGGCCAGCGGGTGAATATCCGCAACCCGGCGCAGGCCCGGCAGTTGGGGATCGGCATGGTGTTTCAGCATTTCTCGCTGTTCGAAACCCTCAGCGTCGCGCAGAACATTGCTCTGGCAATGGGCGCCGAGGCCGGTACGCCGAAACAGCTTGAGCCGAAAATTCGCGAAGTGTCGCGCCGCTACGGCATGGCGCTGGAGCCGGAGCGACTTGTCCACAGCCTGTCGATTGGCGAGCGGCAACGAGTGGAGATCATTCGCTGCCTGATGCAGGACATTCGCCTGCTGATCCTCGACGAGCCGACGTCGGTGCTGACGCCACAAGAGGCCGACGAACTGTTCATCACCCTGCGCCGCCTCGCCGCAGAGGGCTGCAGCATTCTGTTTATCAGCCACAAGCTCGCGGAAGTGCGCGCCCTGTGCCATAACGCCACGGTTTTGCGCGGCGGGCGGGTCGCCGGGCATTGCCGGCCGGCCGAATGCTCGGATCAGCAATTGGCGCAGATGATGGTCGGCGAAGCGGCGGCGTTGATCGGCGAATATCCGAAGGTCAGTGGCGGCGCGGACTTTCTACAGGTCAACGGCTTGAGCTGGCACAACCCCGATCCCTTCGGCTGCTCGTTGAGCGACATCAACCTGCAAGTGCGCGGCGGCGAAATCGTCGGTATCGCCGGGGTCGCGGGCAATGGCCAGGATGAGTTGCTCGCCCTGCTCAGCGGTGAACAAACCCTGCCCCGCGACAGCGCGACAACCATTTGTTTCGCCGGGCAAGCGGTCGCCGATTTGCGTCCGGATGCGCGGCGCCAACTCGGTCTGGCGTTCGTCCCGGCAGAACGCCTGGGCCACGGCGCAGTGCCGGAACTGAGCCTTGCCGACAACGCCTTGCTCACGGCCTTTCAACAGGGGCTGGTGCGCAACGGTTTGATCGAGCGCAGTAAAGTCGAAGCCCTCGCCCAACAGATCATTCAGCGCTTCGGGGTGAAAACCCCGGGCACTCACGCGGCCGCGCGCAGCCTGTCCGGCGGCAATCTGCAGAAATTCATTCTCGGCCGGGAAATTCTCCAGCAACCGAAACTGCTGATCGCCGCGCACCCGACTTGGGGCGTCGACGTGGGCGCGGCGGCGACCATTCACCGCGCGCTGATTGCCCTGCGCGATGCCGGCGCGGCGATCCTGGTGATCTCCGAAGACCTCGACGAACTGTTCCAGATCAGCGACCGCCTCGGCGCCCTGTGCGCCGGGCGTCTGTCGCCGCTGCAGAACACCACCGACACCCTGCTGAGCGATGTCGGCAGCTGGATGGCCGGGCACATCAACCCCACGCATTCATCGGCCACGGCCTGACGGAGTTTTCCCAACATGCTGCTTTCCCTCGAACCCCGTGGCCAACAATCGCGCCTGATGTTGTGGTGCTCGCCGTTGCTGGCAGCACTGCTGACCCTCGGTTGCGGCTCGCTGTTGTTCATCGCTCTGGGACATGACCCGCTGCAAACCTTGCACACGTTGTTGATCGCACCGGTCAGCGATCTGTATGGCGTCTCCGAACTGCTGGTCAAGGCGCTGCCGATTCTGCTTTGTGCACTCGGTCTGGCGGTGGCTTATCAAGCGCGAATCTGGAACATCGGCGCCGAAGGCCAATTGCTCCTCGGCGCACTCGCCGGCAGTGCCTTGGCGGTGAACATCATCGACCTGCAAAGCCGTTGGGCGCTGGTGCTGATTCTGCTCACCGGCACTTTCGCCGGGGCCGCTTGGGCCGGGCTGACGGCATGGCTGCGCACGCGCTTCAACGCCAACGAAATCCTCACCAGCATCATGCTCAATTACATCGCGCTGAACCTGTTGCTGTTCTGCGTGCACGGGCCGCTGAAGGATCCGGCCGGGTACAACTTTCCCGAGTCGGCGATGTTCGGCGACGCCAGTCGCCTGCCGCTGCTGATGGAGGATGGCCGGGTGCACGCCGGGGTGTATTTCGCTTTGCTCGCACTGGTTGCGGTGTGGGTGTTGTTGCAGAAAAGCTTTGTCGGTTTCCAGATCAAAGTGCTAGGTCTGGATAAACGTGCCGCAGGTTTTGTCGGCTTTCGCGAGAAGCATCTGATCTGGCTCGCGCTGTTGATCAGCGGTGGTTTGGCCGGGCTGGCCGGGGTTTGCGAAGTGACCGGGCCGATCGGGCAATTGGTGCCGCAAGTCTCGCCGGGCTATGGCTATGCAGCAATCACCGTGGCGTTTCTCGGACGGTTGAACCCGATCGGGATTCTGTTCTCAAGCCTGTTGATGGCGCTGCTGTACATCGGCGGCGAGAGCGCGCAGATGACCCTGAATCTGCCGCAAGCGATCACCCAACTATTCCAGGGAATGATGCTGTTTTTCCTGCTGGCCTGCGACGTGCTGATTCTCTATCGGCCACGCCTGAAACTGCGCTGGGCACGGCGCACGTCGACCACCGCCGTAACCGCCGGAGCGCTGTGATGGATATCGATCTGCTGAGCAATATTTTCTACGCCATGGTGCGCTGCGGCACGCCGCTGTTGTTGGTGGCGCTGGGTGAGTTGATCTGCGAGAAGAGCGGCGTGCTCAACCTCGGGCAGGAAGGAATGATGCTGTTTGGCGCGGTGATCGGTTTTATCGTCGCCCTCAACAGCGGCAACCTGTGGCTCGGCGTGTTGCTGGCGATGCTCGCGGGGATGCTCTTGTCTTCGCTGTTTGCCCTGGTGGCGCTGGTGTTCAACGCCAATCAGGTGGCGACCGGGCTGGCGCTGACGATCTTCGGTGTGGGCCTGTCGACCTTTGTCGGCGCGGCGTGGGTCGGCAAGCCGTTGGCCGGATTCGAGCCGTTGGCGATTCCGTACTTGAGTGAGATTCCGCTGATCGGGCGCATGCTGTTTGCTCAGGACTTGCTGGTGTACCTGTCGTTCGCGCTGTTTGCGCTGGTGGCTTGGGTGATCATCAAAAGCCGTGTCGGGCTGATCATTCAGGCCGTTGGTGAGAACCCGGACGCGGCCAGTGCGATGGGCCTGCCGGTGCTGACCGTGCGCACGCTGGCGGTGCTGTTCGGCGGGGCGATGGCCGGGTTGGCCGGGGCGTATCTGTCGCTGGCGTACACGCCGATGTGGGCCGAGAACATGACCGCCGGACGCGGCTGGATTGCCCTGGCGCTGGTGGTGTTTGCCAGTTGGCGGGTGTGGCGCTTGTTGCTCGGGGCTTATCTGTTTGGCCTCGCCAGCATCCTGCATCTGGTGGCGCAGGGCTTGGGGCTGGCGATTCCGTCGAGTCTGCTGGCGATGCTGCCGTATGTGGCGACGATTGTGGTGTTGGTGCTGTTGTCACGGGATGCCGTTCGTACCCGGTTGTATGCGCCGGTGTCGTTGGGGCAGCCGTGGCAGGCCGGGCATTAGGGTGGTGATGCCACGGGCCTCATCGCTGGCAAGCCCGCTCCCACAGTGTCCATGTTGTGTACATGATTTGCGAACACCGCTGAGCGGCCTGCGAATTCGAGAAGCAACCACGCTAGAGCCTGGAGTATGCTTCGGGATCAACAGCTCTTTTGAGACCCGGCTCGATGTGTTGCGACGAGTACTGCAACTACGGCTGGGTCAGGCGTGTCCATTGAATCCGTGAACCGTAATCTTCAAGGAACCGAGTCATGTCCCAGGCAAAAAACGCACTGATCATCGGCGCCTCCCGTGGCTTGGGCCTCGGGTTGGTGAAAACCCTGCTGGCCGATGGCTGGCATGTGACCGCCACCGTGCGCAATCCGCAAAAGGCCGAGGCGCTGCAAGCGCTGGGCAAGGTGCGGATCGAGAAACTCGACATGGACGACCAGCAAGCGGTGATCGCCCTGAGCCAGCAGCTCAAGGGCGAGACCTTCGACCTGCTGTTCGTCAACGCCGGGGTCAAAGGCCCTGAAGTGCAAACCCCGGGCGGCGCGACACTGGCCGAAGTCGGGCAACTGTTTTTCACCAACGCCGTGGCGCCGATCAACCTGGCGCAACGCTTCGTCGGGCAGATCCGCGATGGCACCGGCGTGCTGGCGTTCATGAGTTCCGGCCTGGGCAGCGTCACCGTACCCGACGCCCCGGAGCTGGCGCTGTACAAGGCGAGCAAGGCCGCGCTGAACTCGATGACCAACAGTTTTGTCACCCGGTTGGGCGAGCAGAAACTCACCGTGTTGTCGCTGCACCCGGGCTGGGTGAAGACGGATATGGGCGGTGAAGGTGCAGACCTGGATGTAGAGACCAGCACCCGTGGGCTGATTGATCAGGTGAATGCGTACACCGGCAAGGGCGGGCATCACTTCATCAACTACAAGGGTGAAACCATTCCCTGGTAAGCACCACAGATCTTCCCTGTAGGAGTGAGCCTGCTCGCGATCGCAGTGTGTCCGTCACCGATGATATTGAATGAAAGACCGCTATCGCGAGCAGGCTCACTCCTACAAGGGGATGGCGGTGTCCTGTCGGGTTGGGCTTGCCCGATCCGGCGATTTGTTTGAAACTCCGCACCTCGTCCAACGCGGCGACCCTGGATCAGCAGACAGGGCAACACTGAGCTGGCAACCCTGAACCCAACTTTCAGAGGAGCCGGCCACAATGCCTGCGACCCGTACCTGGTTAAAAAATCCCCTCGCCATTTTCACGGCCAACGCGCTCGATGCCCGTGGCGGTCTGGTGCTGCAAGACGGCGTGATCGTCGAAGTGCTGGCGGCCGGTCAGCAACCGTCCGCGCCGTGCAACGAAGTGTTCGATGCCCGCGAGCATGTGATCCTGCCGGGCCTGATCAACACCCATCACCACTTCTATCAAACCCTGACTCGCGCCTGGGCGCCGGTGGTCAATCAGCCGCTGTTCCCGTGGCTGAAAACCCTGTACCCGGTGTGGGCACGGCTGACCCCGGAAAAACTCGCCCTCGCGACGAAAGTGGCTTTGGCTGAACTGCTGCTGTCAGGTTGCACCACCGCCGCCGACCACCATTACCTGTTCCCGGACGGTCTGGAAAACGCCATAGACGTGCAAGTCGACACCGTGCGGGAACTGGGCATGCGCGCCATGCTCACTCGCGGTTCGATGAGCCTCGGCGAGAAGGACGGCGGTCTGCCGCCGCAACAGACGGTGCAGGAAGGTCAGGTGATTCTCGACGACAGTCAGCGCCTGATTCACGAGTACCACGAGCGCGGCGATGGTGCGCAGATCCAGATCGCTCTGGCGCCTTGCTCGCCCTTTTCGGTGACCCCGGAAATCATGTCGGCCAGCGCCGAACTGGCGAATAAACTCGACGTGCGCCTGCACACGCACTTGGCGGAAACCCTCGACGAAGAGGATTTCTGCCTGCAACGTTTCGGCCTGCGCACCGTGGATTATCTGGACAGCGTCGGCTGGCTCGGCCCGCGCACCTGGCTGGCCCATGGCATCCACTTCAACCCGGATGAAATCGCTCGCCTCGGCCAGGCCGGCACCGGTATCTGCCATTGCCCGAGTTCGAACATGCGTCTGGCCTCCGGCATCTGCCCGAGCATCGATCTGACCGATGCCGGTGCGCTGTTCGGTCTCGGCGTGGATGGTTCGGCCTCGAACGACGCGTCGAACATGATTCTCGAAGCGCGTCAGGCGTTGTACATCCAGCGCCTGCGTTACGGCGCGGAGAAGATCACCCCGGAACGCGTGCTCGGCTGGGCAACCAAAGGCTCGGCGAGTCTGTTGGGGCGTACCGACATTGGCGAGCTGGCGGTGGGCAAGCAGGCGGATCTGGCGTTGTTCAAGCTCGATGAGCTGCGTTTCTCGGGCAGCCATGATCCGATTTCGGCGCTGCTGTTGTGCGGTGCCGATCGTGCGGATCGGGTGATGATTGGCGGCAAGTGGCGCGTGGTGGACGGCCAGGTTGAAGGGCTGGATCTGAAGGGTCTGATCGCCGATCACAGCCAGGCGGCTCGCCAGTTGATCGCCGGCACCTGATCCGATCACCAATCCCTGTGGGAGCGAGCTTGCTCGCGAAGGCGTCGTGTCAGTCAGTACTTGAGTTGACTGATACTCCGCTTTCGCGAGCAAGCTCGCTCCCACAGTTGTTTTGCGTCGGGTTCAGAGGCCGAGCAGCGACAGCATGATAAACGTCGCAAACAGCACAAAGTGCGTCATGCCCTCGATCGCATTGGTCTCGCCGTCATTCAGGTTGATCGCACTGACAATCAGCGTGATGAAGATCATCACCGTCTGCACCGGGGTCATCGCCATTTGAAACGGCTGACCGGTGTACAGCGCCATCGCTTCCATCACCGGCACGGTGAGGATCACCGTCGACAGTGACGCGCCCATCGCAATGTTCACCACCGACTGCATGCGGTTGGCCAACGCGGCACGCAACGCCGTCAGAATCTCCGGCGCCGCGGAAATCGCCGCCACCAGAATCGCCGTGATCACCGGCGGTGCACCGGTACCTTCCAGGCCCAGATCGAGGGTCTTGGACATCACTTCGGCCAGTGCGCCGATCACCACCACGCCGAACACCAGAATGCCGATCGACCAGGTCAGGCTCAGCGGTTTCGGTTCATCTTCCACCGGCTCTTTCTTGCGGCGTTTGTCCGGATAGCTGTAGCTGAAAAAATAACTGTGCGGCCCGACCTGCATGCGCAGGAACAGCGCGTAAAGCACCACCATCGCACCGATGGTGAACGCTGAATAAATCTTCCAGTTGGCCGCCGGAATAAACTCCGGCACCACCATCGATACGCCCATGGCGGTGAGGATCATCACGCTGTAGCTGCGTGCCGAATCATCGTTGTACGACTGCTCGCCGTGCTTGAGCCCGCCCATCAACGCGGCGAGGCCGAGGATGCCGTTGATGTCGAGCATCACCGCCGAATAGATCGTGTCCCGCACCAGCGTGGCGGACGCCTCGTTGCTCATCATGATCGCCAGGATCACCACTTCCACCAGCACCGCAGCGAGGGTCAGGATCATCGTGCCGTAGGGGTCGCCGACTTTTTCTGCGAGCAGTTCGGCATGATGGGCGACGCGCATCGAGGCGGCGACGATGAAGGCGATCAGCACCAGACCGCAGACCAGCGCGACGATCTGGCCGCTGTGGAGCATCCAGTGTTCCAGCGGATAGGCGATGCACGCGGCAATCACCGCCAGCAGCAGAAAGCTTTCTTGCTTGAGGATCGTGAGCATGGCGGGCCTTTTTGCCGAGAGATTCGAATGAGCTACTGACTGCGGCGCGGCGCTAACGTTTCGTTACACCTTAGCGCACCAACTGATAGCAGTCCTTTGGCAGGTGCACTTTTATTGGCCTTGAAGGCCCTATCGCGAGCAGGCTCACTCCTACAGAGGAATGCGATCCTTTGTAGGAGTGAGCCTGCTCGCGAAGGCCATCACACGGTTTCAAACCAGTTTGTTGTCCTGTTGGTCAGCAATTTGCATTGCCCCTGACCACACACAACAAAATGGAGCTCCAATTCATGCAAATACGTCCGCTGCATAAACTGCTGTGCGCCGCCATCGGTCTGGGGATCAGTCTGAGCGCCAGCGCTGCCGATCCGCTGAAGGTCGGTTTCGTCTACATCGGCCCGATTGGCGACCACGGCTGGACGTATCAGCATGAACAGGGGCGCAAGGCACTGGCGGAGAAATTCGGCGCGCAGATCAGCACCAATTACGTCGAGAACGTGGCCGAGGGCGCCGACGCCGAGCGGGTGATCCGCAACATGGCCAAGGACAACTACGACCTGATCTTCACCACCTCCTTCGGCTACATGAACCCGACGCTGAAAGTCGCCAAACAGTTTCCCAAGGTCACCTTCGAACACGCCACCGGCTACAAGCAGGACAAGAACCTCGGCACCTATCTCGCGCGCACCTACGAGGGTCGTTATGTCGGCGGTTTTCTCGCGGCGAAGATGACCAAGAGCAAGAAGATCGGCTACGTCGCCTCGTTCCCGATTCCGGAAGTGATCCGCGATATCAACGCCATCCAGCTGGCGCTGAACAAGTACAACCCTGGCACCGAGATCAAAGTGGTGTGGGTCAACTCGTGGTTTGACCCGGGCAAGGAAGCCGACGCCGCCAACGCGCTGATCGATCAGGGCGTGGACGTGGTGTTCCAGCACACCGACAGCCCGGCGCCGATCCAGGCCGCCGAACGGCGTGGCGTGTACGCCGTGGGTTACGCCTCGGACATGGCGCACTTCGGCCCGAAAGCGGTGCTGACTTCGATCGTCAACGACTGGGCACCGCACTACATTCAGGCCACGCAAAGCGTGATCGACCACAACTGGAAATCCCAGGACTACTGGGGCGGGCTGAAGGAAGGCACGGTTGAACTGCCGATCAGTGATCTGGTACCGGCACCAGTGAAAGCCGAGGCCGAGCAGATCATTGCCGACATCAAGAGCGGTAAGTTGCAACCGTTCACCGGGCCGATCAAGGATCAGGCCGGCGTGGAGAAGATCCCTGCTGGGGTGAGCGCAACCAATGCCGAATTGGCGTCGATGAACTATTACGTGGAAGGGATGAAGGCCGAGATGCCGAAGTAATTCCGGCCCCACCACCATTCCCCTGTGGGAGCGGGCTTGCTCGCGAAAGCGGTGTATCAGCCAACGCATGTGCCGACTGACACGGCCCCTTCGCGAGCAAGCCCGCTCCCACATTTGGATCTTCAGTGTTCTCAAGGATTGTGTATGGATCAGCTCCCGATCATCGACATCAGCCCGCTCTATAACGACGACCCAAACGCCTGGCCCGCCGTCGCCGCACAGATCGACAAAGCCTGCCGCGAATGGGGCTTTTTCTACATCAAGGGCCACCCGATTTCCGCACAGCGCATCGACTCGCTGCTCGACCACGCCCAGCGTTTTTTTGCGCAACCGACCGAAGAAAAACTCAGGATCGACATCACCCAGACCCGCCACCATCGCGGCTACGGCGCCATCGCCACCGAACAGCTCGACCCGGACAAACCCAGCGACCTCAAGGAAACCTTCGACATGGGCCTGCACTTGCCGGCGGATCATCCCGAGGTGCTCGCGGAAAAACCGCTGCGCGGGCCGAATCGTCATCCGGCACAAGCAGGCTGGGAAGCGCTGATGGAGCAGCACTACCTCGACATGCAGGCCCTCGCGCAAACCTTGCTGCGGGCGATGACGATTGCGCTGGGGATCGAACGCGACTTCTTCGATTCGCGCTTCGTTGAGCCGGTCAGCGTACTGCGGATGATCCACTACCCACCACGCCACACCGCCAGCAGCGCCGAACAGCAAGGCGCCGGAGCGCACACCGATTACGGCTGCATCACCCTGCTCTACCAGGACAGCGCCGGCGGCCTGCAAGTGAAGAACATCAACGGTGAATGGATCGACGCGCCACCGATTGACGACACCTTCGTGGTCAACCTCGGCGACATGATGGCGCGCTGGAGCAATGACCGTTATCGCTCGACCCCGCATCGGGTGATCAGTCCGCTGGGGGTGGATCGCTATTCGATGCCGTTCTTCGCCGAGCCGCACCCGGACACCCGCATCGAATGCCTTCCCGGTTGCCAGGACGCACAGCATCCGGCGAAATATCCGACCACCACCTGCGCCGGATTCCTGCTGTCGCGCTTCGCCGATACCTACGCCTATCGGCGCGAGCCGCAAGCGGTGTGATGGATCGCTTGGTCAGGTTTTGCCAATTGTTTCGGCGCGCATCTGTAGAATGGCCGCCATCTGCACCTGATGAGAAAAGAATATGTACGATTGGCTCAACGCCCTGCCCAAGGCCGAACTGCACCTGCATCTGGAAGGCTCGCTGGAGCCTGAGTTGCTGTTCGCCCTGGCCGAACGCAACAAGATCGCCCTGCCGTGGAGCGATGTCGAAACCCTGCGCAAGGCCTACGCCTTCAACAACCTGCAGGAATTCCTCGACCTGTATTACCAGGGCGCCGACGTGCTGCGCACCTCGCAGGACTTCTACGACCTGACCTGGGCCTACCTGCTGCGCTGCAAAGCGCAGAACGTGATTCACACCGAACCGTTCTTCGACCCGCAGACCCACACCGACCGGGGCATCCCGTTCGAAGTGGTGCTCAACGGCATCGCCGCGGCACTCAAGGATGGCGAGCAGCAACTGGGCATCACCAGCGGTTTGATCCTGAGCTTCCTGCGCCACCTGAGCGAAGACGAAGCACAGAAAACCCTCGATCAGGCGCTGCCGTTCCGTGATGCGTTTGTCGCCGTCGGTCTCGACAGCTCCGAGATGGGTCACCCGCCAAGCAAGTTCCAGCGTGTGTTCGACCGCGCCCGCCACGAGGGTTTCCTGACCGTCGCCCACGCCGGTGAAGAAGGCCCGCCGGAGTACATCTGGGAAGCCATCGACCTGCTGAAGATCCAGCGTATCGACCATGGCGTACGCGCCATCGAAGACGAGCGCCTGATGCAGCGGATCATCGACGAGCAGATCCCGTTGACTGTGTGCCCGCTGTCGAACACCAAGCTCTGCGTGTTCGATCACATGTCGCAGCACAACATCCTCGACATGCTAGAGCGTGGGGTGAAGGTCACCGTCAACTCCGATGACCCGGCGTACTTCGGCGGCTACGTCACCGAGAACTTCCATGCGCTGCATGAACACCTGGGCATGACCCAGGATCAGGCCAAGCGCCTGGCGCAGAACAGCCTGGATGCGCGTCTGGTAAAACCGTAAGTACAAAGCAAATCCCCTGTGGGAGCGGGCTTGCTCGCGAAAGCGGTGTGTCAGTCGACATATTGGTTGAATGACACACCGCCTTCGCG